>NZ_JAALDU010000306.1 GCF_014145015.1 Dietzia sp. E1
TCGGACACGCCCATGAAGATGCCCACCTTGCAGTCGGGGTGTCCGACGCCCGTGGACCACCACTTGCGGCCGTCGAGCACCACCTCGTCGCCCTCGATGCGCGCCGTGGCCGCCATGTTCGAGGCGTCCGAGGAGGCCACGGCGGGCTCGGTCATGAGGAACGCGCTGCGGATCTCCCCGGCCAGCAGCGGGTCCAGCCAGCGGTCCTTCTGCTCCTGCGAGCCGTACTTGAGCAGGACCTCCATGTTCCCCGTGTCCGGGGCGTTGCAGTTGAACACCAGCGGCGCGAGGAACGAGCGGCCCATCTCCTCCGCGACCGGGGCGTAGTCGGTGTTGCTCAGGCCCGTGCCGCCCCGCGTGCCGTAGCGCTCCGCGTAGGGGCCCTCGTGGCCGGCCGGCAGGAAGAGGTTCCACAGTCCCTGCTCGCGCGCGAGCGCCTGGAGTTCCCCGACCCGCGGGTCCACCGCCCACGGGTCCTGCCCGGACAGGCGGCGGCGGGCGATGTCCGCGTGGATGTCCGATTCGACCGGGGCGATGTGGGCGTCGATGAACTCGCGGACCGCGGCGGTGAGCTCGGCGGCGCGCGGCGACGGGGAGAAGTCCATACGTGCATCGTGGCACACCGCTCCCGCCCGGGCCCGGGCGCGCGAGACCCCCACGGCCCCGGCTCTGGCAGGATCGCGGACGTGACCGAGCATTCGCCGACGACCCTCGCCGACCGGGCGGACCCGGTTCGTGCCTGGTCGGCGCGACGAACCTACCGCGCGGCCGACTTCCGCCCCGGCGACCTCGTCGCGGCCAAGGCGGGCCGCCGCATCTCGGTCGTGCTGCCCGCCCGCGACGAGCAGTCGACCGTCGGTGCGATCGTCGCCGCCCTGCACTCCGAGCTCGTGCAGGGCGTGCCGTTGATCGACGAGCTCGTCGTCGTCGACTCCCACTCCACCGACGCCACCGCGCAGGTGGCGCGCTCCGCCGGCGCCCGAGTCGTCGCCCAGGGCGAGGTCCTCCCCGGCTTGGGCGACGTGCCCGGCAAGGGCGAGGCGCTGTGGAAGTCGCTCGCCGCCACCGACGGTGACATCATCGCGTTCCTCGACTCCGACCTGCGCGACTTCGACCCCGCGTTCGCGACCGGACTGCTCGGGCCGTTGCTCACCGAACCCGGCGTCGTGTTCAGCAAGGGCGCCTACGACCGGCCCCTCGACGACGGCCGTACCGTCCTGCCCGCCGGCGGCGGCCGCGTCACCGAACTCGTCGCCCGGCCCCTGATCGCCACCCACTGGCCCGACCTCGGCGGATTCGTCCAGCCGCTCGCCGGCGAGTACGCGGGGACGCGCGAGGCGCTCGAGTCGATCCCCTTCGCCGGCGCGTACGGCGTCGACATCGGCATCCTCGTGGACCTCTACGAGACGTACGGCCTGGACGCGCTCGCCCAGGTGGACCTGGGGCGACGGGTGCACCGCCACTCCCCCGACTCCGCGCTGTCCGTGATGGCCATGCACCAGCACCTGACGATCCTGAGCCGGCTGCGGCGCCACGGACGCGTGACCGGCGCCGACGCCCCCGGCGACACCCTGACCCTGCACCGGCGCGATCCCGACGGCGGTGCGTTCCGCGCCGAGACCGTCCGGGTCGCCCCCGGCGAACGCCCACCGATGCGCGACGTGCGCGGGTCGTAGCCGCCCGCCCGTCC
>NZ_JAALDU010000307.1 GCF_014145015.1 Dietzia sp. E1
CACCGAGGTCCAGTCGACGGACGACGAGGTCGACAGCGGCTTGCCCGTCTCGGGGTCGATCACCCCGGTGGCGTGCATCTGATCGGCCTCGTTGTTCTCCGCGTGGACGTAGCCCATGCCCTTGCGGGTGACCACGTGGACCACCACGGGGCCCCCGAAGTCCTTGGCGAGCCGGAGCGCCGCCTCGGTGGCGGCGAGGTTGTGCCCGTCGACCGGGCCCATGTACTTGAGGCCGAGGTCGGCGAACAGTTCCTGCGGCGACACGACGTCCTTGACGCCGGCCTTGATCCCGTGCAGTACCGAGTAGACCGCCTTGCCGACGACGTCCTTGCGGGCGGTCAGGGCGCTCTTCGTGCGGTCCATCGCCTTCTCGTACGCGGGCTGCAGACGCAGCGCGCCCAGCCGCTCGGCGAGACCGCCGATCGTCGGCGAGTACGAGCGGCCGTTGTCGTTGACCACGATCACCATGGGCCGGTCCTTCGCGGCCGCGATGTTGTTGAGCGCCTCCCACGCCATACCGCCGGTCATCGCCCCGTCACCGATCACGGTGACGACGGTCCGGTCGCGCTCGCCACGCAGCGCGAAGGCCTTGGCGAGCCCGTCCGCGTACGACAGCGACGCGGTGGCGTGCGAGGACTCGACGATGTCGTGCTCGCTCTCCGCCCGGCACGGGTATCCGGAGAGGCCGCCGCGGGTGCGCAGCCCGTCGAAGCGGTCCCGCCGCCCCGTGAGCATCTTGTGGACGTACGACTGGTGTCCGGTGTCGAAGACGATCGGGTCACGCGGCGAGTCGAACACGCGGTGCAGGGCGACCGTCAGTTCGACGACGCCCAGGTTGGGTCCGAGGTGCCCGCCCGTGGCCGCGACCTTGCGGATGAGGAACTCACGGATCTCGCCGCACAACCGGCCCAACTCGTCGGGTCCGAGCCCCCTGAGGTCGGAGGGGCCGTTCACCTGATCGAGCACGCTCATTGCTGTCGACTGCCCCTTCCCTGTCCGACACCCCGATGGGTCGAATCGCCAGTCTACGGGCTGAGGGCCCGCGGGCTCGCCCTCGGTCGGTGGGTCGGCCGCCGACCAGCGTGGCGGTTCAGCGTCCGCCCGGGGCATCCAGCACCGCGATCCCCTCGACATGGTGGGTACCGGGGAACGCGGCGACGCCCCGCAGGTCCGTCAGCGTCCACCCGGCCGCCACGAGCGCGCCGACGTCCCGGGCCAGACTCGCGGCGTCGCAGCCGACGTGGACGATCCGCGACCGGGTCACCTCCGCCAGGCGCTGCATGACGGGGATGCCGGCGCCCCCGCGCGGCGGGTCGAGCACCACGACGTCGGAGGC
>NZ_JAALDU010000308.1 GCF_014145015.1 Dietzia sp. E1
CGCCCCGCCGGGACGGTGCTGCGGGCCTCCCCGGGGGCGCCGGACACGGTGGCCGCACTCCTGGCGACCCCCGCCACTGTCCTGCTCGTCGACGACGTGGTGACCACCGGCGCCACGGCCGCCGAGTGCGTGGCCGTGCTCGTGGCGGGGGGCCTCCCGGTGACCGGCGTCCTGGCCGTCACCGCCGCCTGAACGAGCGCCGTCGCGTGCGGACCGAGGTGAGCTTCGCCGTCTCGGGTGCGGCGTCAGCGGGAGCGGGTAGGGTGGGCTTCGGACGGGTTCACCAGCACATTCGCCGCCTGTCGGCTCCGGTGGGCCGTGTCCGCAGAGTGTCCACTCAGCCATGTGGGTGGACCCTTCGGCCGGGATTCCGGGCGGTTACCGGACCGGTCGCAGCGGTCCGCCGCAGGCCCGATGAGGAGGAGCTTCGATGGCGAAGACCCCCGCAGTCCTGCTCGACCCCGCCACCTTCGACGGTCCCGAGACCGACGATCCCGGCACCCCCGAGGCCCAGGTCACCATCCGCGGCCGGAACGTCGAGGTCCCCGACCATTTCGCGAGCCGGATCAACACCAAGCTGGCGAAGGTCGAGAAGATGGCGCCGTTGATCCAGCGGTTCGACGTGATCCTGTTGCACGAGAACAACCCGAGGCTGGCCAAGGTGAGCCAGCGCGTGGAGATCACCGTCAAGGGCAAGCCGGGAGTGGCCCGGGCCGAGGCGGCCGAGGACACCTTCTACGCGGCTCTCGAGTCGGCCGTGGCCAAGCTCGAGCGGCAGATGCGCAAGGCCCGCACCCGTCGCAAGATCAGCCACTCCGGGCACCGGCGGCCGCAGTCGGTCGCCGAGGCGACCGCCGAGCTGGCCGCCGACGCCGCCCCGGTCGACGCGCTGGACCAGCAGCTCGACGGCGTGGAATACGACGACGGGGTCGACGCCTCGATGCCCGGGCAGATCGTGCGTCGCAAGGAGCACGACGGCACGCCGATGTCGGTCGACGAGGCGCTCGAGAAGATGGAACTCGTGGGTCACGACTTCTACCTGTTCCGCGACGCGGAGACCGGACGCGCCACCGTCGTCTACCGCCGGCACGCGTTCGACTACGGGCTCATCACCCTGAGCGACGAGGGTTGACGGCCTCCACCCGCACCCGCCGAGGGCGGTCCGGTCCCACTCGACCGGACCGCCCTCGGCGTGTCAGGACGGCCCGAAGCACCTAGGATGAACCCGGGCCCGCGTGTCACCACGCAGGTCGCAGATACCACGACCACTTCCCCGACCACGAGGACGTTCGAGACTGTGTCCATTCTTTCCAAGCTGCTCCGGGCCGGCGAGGGGCGAAAGCTCAAGAAGTACACCGCTCTCGCCGACTACGTGGACTCGCTCTCCGCCGACACGGAGAAGTTGACCGACGACGAGCTCCGGGCGAAGACCGGGGAGTTCAAGCGTCGGGTGGCCGAGGGGGAGACGCTGGACGACCTGCTGCCCGAGGCGTTCGCCGTGGCGCGCGAGGCCGCGTACCGCGTCCTCGGGCAGAAGCCGTACAAGGTGCAGATCATCGGCGCAATCGTGCTGCACACCGGGTCCGTCGCCGAGATGAAGACCGGCGAGGGCAAGACCCTGACCTGTGTGCTGCCCGCTTACCTCAACGCCCTGTCCGACAAGGGTGTGCACGTGGTGACGGTCAACGACTACCTCGCGAAGCGCGACGCCGAGTGGATGGGCCGCGTCCACCGCTTCCTGGGCCTGTCCGTGGGCGCCATCCTCAGCGGCATGACGCCCGACCAGCGGCGCGAGGCCTACCACGCCGACATCACCTACGGTACGAACAACGAGTTCGGGTTCGACTACCTGCGCGACAACATGGCGCACGACACCGCCCAGCTCGTCCAGCGCGGACACAACTACGCGATCGTCGACGAGGTCGACTCCATCCTCATCGACGAGGCGCGGACCCCGCTCATCATCTCCGGTCCCGCCGACGGTTCCAGCAAGTGGTACGCCGAGTTCGCGCGCATCGCCCCGCTGTTGGAGGAGGGCACCCACTACGAGGTGGACCGCAAGAAGCGGACCATCGGCGTCACCGAGCAGGGCGTGGAATTCGTCGAGGACCAGCTGGGCATCGACAACCTCTACGAGGCCGCCAACTCGCCGCTGGTCAGTTATCTGAACAACTCCATCAAAGCCAAGGAGCTGTTCATCAAGGACAAGGACTACATCGTCCGCGACGGCGACGTCATCATCGTCGACGAGTTCACCGGGCGAGTCCTCGACGGCCGCCGCTACAACGAGGGCATGCACCAGGCCATCGAGGCCAAGGAGCGCGTGGAGATCAAGGCCGAGAACCAGACCCTGGCCACCATCACTCTCCAGAACTACTTCCGGCTCTACGAGAAGCTGGCCGGCATGACCGGCACCGCCGAGACAGAGGCGGCCGAGCTGTACCAGATCTACAAGCTCGAGGTCATGCCCATCCCGACCAACCGCCCCATGGCCCGCGCGGACCAGCCCGACCTCATCTACAAGACCGAAGAGGCCAAGTTCGCCGCCGTGGTGGAGGACATCGCCGAGCGGGTCGAGAAGAAGCAGCCGGTGCTCGTGGGCACCGCTTCCGTCGAGCGCAGTGAGCACCTGTCCCGGCTGCTCACCCGCAAGGGCATCAAGCACCACGTGCTCAACGCGAAGTTCCACGCCCAGGAGGCGCAGATCATCGCCCAGGCCGGCCGGCCCGGCGCGGTCACGGTCGCCACCAACATGGCCGGCCGCGGTACCGACATCGTGCTGGGCGGTAACCCCGACATCATCGCAGACCTCAACCTCCGCGAGCGCGGTCTCGACCCGGTGACCACCCCGGAGGAGTACGAGGCCGCGTGGGACGCCGAGATCGAGCGGATGCGCAAGCTCACCAAGGAGGAGGGCGAGCGGGTCCGCGAGGCCGGTGGCCTCTACGTCCTGGGCACCGAGCGCCACGACTCGCGCCGCATCGACAACCAGCTGCGCGGTCGTTCCGGCCGCCAGGGCGACCCGGGGGAGTCCCGCTTCTACCTGTCGCTGGGTGACGAGCTCATGAGGCGCTTCAACGGCGCCGCCGTCGAGGCGATCATGAACAGGCTGAGCCTGCCCGACGACGTGCCCATCGAGGCCGGCATGGTCTCGCGCGCCGTGAAGAACGCCCAGACGCAGGTCGAGTCGCAGAACTTCGAGATCCGCAAGGACGTGCTCAAGTACGACGAGGTGATGAACCAGCAGCGCACGGTAATCTACCGCGAGCGCAAGCGCATCCTCGAGGGCGAGGACATCACCGACCAGGTCGAGTCGATGATCTACCAGGTGGTCAGCGCCTACGTCGACGGCGCCACCGCCGAGGGGTACGTCGAGGACTGGGACCTGGAGAAGCTGTGGGACGCGCTGCGGCAGCTGTACCCCGTGTCGATCACCGCGCAGGAGATCATCGACGGGGACGAGTACGGCTCTCCCGGCGATCTGTCCGCCAAGAACCTCAAGGACGCCGTCCTCGACGACGTCTTCGCCCGGTACGACGAGCGCGAGGCCGAGATCGAGGGGATCGGCGGCGAGGGCGCGATGCGCCAGCTCGAGCGGTCGGTCATGTTGCAGGTCCTCGACCGCAAGTGGCGCGAGCACCTCTACGAGATGGACTACCTCAAGGAGGGCATCGGTCTGCGGGCGATGGCCCAGCGCGACCCGTTGGTCGAGTACCAGCGCGAGGGCTACGACATGTTCTCGGCGATGATGGACGGCGTGCGCGAGGAGACCGTGGCGTTCCTGTTCAACGTCAAGGTCCAGGCCAACCAGCAGCAGGCGGCGATGGCCGGCCCGTCGGCCGCGCAGGCCGCGGCGCTGGCGGGTGGCAATCCCATCCTCCGGGCGGCCGGCACCGGCCGGGACGTGAGCGAGGAGCAGATGCAGTTCTCCGGCCCGTCGGA
>NZ_JAALDU010000030.1 GCF_014145015.1 Dietzia sp. E1
CTCGCGGCGTTCGTCGCGATCAACACGGTCATGTACGTGACGCTGGCGGTGACCAAGACGCTGCCGAAGATCCACGTCCGCGATCTGCTGCCCCGCACGTACGTCCGGTCGGAGACCCGCAGCATCCACCCGGATGACGCCGAGCCCGGCCCCCGCGAGTCGCGACGCCCGTCCGGGCGGGAGTGACTCCCGGGTGTCCACGTCGTCGCGGAAGAGGATCGTGCGCCTCGAGGTCGGCGCCCTGTGCGCTGTCCTCGTCCTCCTGGTCGCCGTTGCCGGTCTGGCCCGGATGGGCGGCGAGGACGCGCAGGCGTCGCCGTCCCCCGCTCCCCCGGCGGGTCAGGCCGTGGCGATGAAGGCGGCAGCAGACCTGACGCCGTGGACCTTCACGATCGACGAGGCGTATGCGTACGGCGAGCGGGCGTGCGAGGACATCCGGGATCCGCACTATGACGGCTTCGGCGGCTTTTACATGGGGGTCCGTAAGACGTGGGTCGCGATGCGGCTGGACGCGGACGGTCTGTCGAGTGAGGAGCAGGTGGAGCACCACAGGCGTCTCTACGCCGAGGCGGTGCGCTCTCTGTGTCCGGAGCTCCTGCCGCAGGTGCCGCCCCTGTACCGCTGACGCCTACCCGCGCCCCCATCACATCGCTTCTCGCCGCGGTGTCCGAGCGGGGCGGTCTGAGGGCTGAACACCGGGAAGGGGCGACGACGACGAGCTCACCCTTCCCCGACCGACCCGCAACCGCGAGCGGCCGCCGGTCCGTCGGGGTCAGCCCTCGAGCGAGCTGAGCCAGTCGCTGAGCACGCTGGCCATCTGGCCCGGCGCCTCCACGGGCAGCATGTGTCCGGTTTCCGGAATCTCGACGTACGTCACGTGCGGCGCAGTGTTCCTCTCGGCCCACTGCCGCTGCTCGTCGGTGGGCACCACCTGGTCATCCGAGGCACCGACGATCAGCACTGGACACGACGCCGTCGCGGGGAAGTCCCAGCGGTCGGGCCGCGAACCGATGGCCACCGAGTGCGCGGCGAACCGCTCGGGCCCGTACACCCGCGCGGCGCGCAGGCGCTCGGCGCGCACCTGCGGGTCGTGGCCGCGGTCGCCGTAGTAGACGGCCTCCATGCCGTCGAGGGCGATCTCCTCGTATTCCGCCTGGCTCAGGTCCGCCGCCCGCTCGGCCCGCGCTGCCGCGGACTGCGGCTCCTCGGCACTCACCGGAGCGGTGACCAGCACGAGCCCGGCCAGCAGCGCCGGGTGCCGCTCGGCCAGGTGCATGGCCACCACCCCGCCGAGCGAATGCCCGACCACCACGCTGCCGGGCGCGACATGCTCGGCCACCTCGTCGACGAGCGCATCGAGATCTGCCACGGCCGGCAGATCGAGCGCCGTGGCGCTCAGTCCGTCAGGCAGCGCGTCGATAAGCGGGGACCACGTCTGCGCATCGCCGTGTAGGCCGGGAAGGAGGAAGACGTTCGACATATCGAAACCCTAGAGGGAAGTCCCGGAGCACGACGTCGTGGCCGATACAGTGAACGAGCGGCGTGAAGGCGGTGGCTTGAGCATTCGAGCACACTCGGAACTTACGACTGTCAGCCCGCCATGGTGAGCCCGCACCCGATGATAATGCCGCGCAACGCCCCTTCAGTCATGCCCCACAATCGCCGACGCTAGCTCGGAATGTCCACTCCATAGACTCCAGAGCTAAATGCTAAGCGGCAATAGACGTCATGCCCGCGACCGTACTGTTCGCGTTCTTACCGAGATGCAAAGAGCAAGACGACGGGTTCAGAGCTGGCCCTCCGACTAGCGGTAGCATTCCCGCCCCTAGTCGGTCGCCCGCAACCCACTGTTGTGATGACTAGATTTTTTTCACAATCTCTACCGACGGGGCTGCTCGTAGATTGACGATCGGAAAAAGTCATGGGTACGCCTCTAGACTGGCCGAGTCACACCGAGCCGGAAGGTCCTATGAGCGATCGCATTTTCATGTCTAAGGCGGACATCTCCGACACCGAAGAAGAAGCCGTTCGACGGGCGATCCGTTCAGGCTGGGTCGCCCCACTCGGACCCGAAGTAGACGCGTTCGAAGCGGAGGTGGCCGAACGGGTCGGCGTAGAGGGCGCACTCGCGCTATCCTCGGGCACAGCAGCGTTGCACCTCGCACTGCTCGAGCTTGGAGCCAAGCCAGGTACAGCCGTGGTTGTGTCATCCATGACATTCGCCGCATCCGCCAACGCCATCGCCTATACCGGAGCCGAACCAGTTTTCATCGACTCTAGGGAGTCCGACGGGAACATAGATCCGCAATTGCTATTTGAGGCGATCGACGCTCTTCGCGCTGAAGGTAAGCACGTCGTCGCTGCGATGACCGTCGACTTGGTAGGAAAGTGCTGTGACTACACGACAATTGAGCAGGGACTCGCCGAGCGTGGCGTCCCTCTCCTTGAAGATGCAGCTGAGGCACTAGGGGCGTCTCACGGTGGACGTCAGGCTGGTTCGTTTGGTTACGCTGCAGCTCTCTCGTTCAATGGCAACAAGATAATGACAACCTCAGGCGGCGGGATGCTGCTGTCGAACAATCAAGATCTCTTGGGCCGCGCTCGCTACCTCTCCACCCAGGCGAGACAGCCCGTCCCTTGGTACGAGCACACTGAGATCGGGTATAACTACCGACTCTCAAACATCCTCGCCGCCATCGGCCGGGCTCAGCACGACCGCCTCGACGACATGATCGCAAAGCGTCGAGAAATACGTCGCGCCTATGCCGAAGCCTTTGCGGACCTCGATGTTCGGTTCCTAGGCAACACGAATTCGGACGGGAACGAAGTTGAGAACTGCTGGCTGACCGGTCTTGTCCTCGGGGACAGTCTCGCGATCACACCCGACGCCCTTACGCAGGCGATGGACGACGCCGACATAGAAGTTCGCCGTCTCTGGAAGCCTATGCATCTGCAGCCGGTCTTCGCTGATGCCCGGTCAATGTTGAACGGCGCTTCCGAAAAGCTCTTTGCACGTGGGATCACACTTCCAAGCGGTTCCTCGTTGGATGACGCGGCACTAGACCGAGTAATAACAACCTTCGGAAACCTACTCCGATCAGCCAGCAACTGAAGTGCCAGGAGTAATTCCATGACCAAGGTTCTGGTGACCTCGGCGGGCCGCCGCAGGTACGTCCTTGAAGAACTCGTCCGCTTCTCGCGCCACGACGACACAGTAATCGCCGCTGACATGAACCCACTGGCGCCAGCGCTCTCGACGCCCGGGGTAAAGGCGGTAACGATTGAGGGGAAAACTCCACAGGACCGAGCAGAAGAAATACTCGCTTTGGCTGAAACCTCAGGCGTCGACGCAATCCTATCTCTTCACGACTACGAGGCAATCGAGTTGAGCCGGCGATCGAAGCAGTTAAGCAATGCGGGCTGCCTCTTCATTGGGCCTACAGTCGAAACTAGCCGCCTGTCCCTAGACAAACTAGAGTTGGCAGATTTCCTATCATCCCTACGGCCTCATCTAACACCTGAGACCATCGGCGAAGTCGAACGGCTGGAAGAATCGGTGGGCAGTTCGGATCGTTGGATTATCAAGGACCGACTTGGGTCAGCATCGTCCGGCCTCCAATTCCTCGCTGCGCGAGACGTCGTTGCGGCTGCAAAAAGCCTTCCCGCAGGGACATGGGTCGCGCAACCTTTTTCACAAGGGGTCGAATACAACGTTGATATATTCAAGGACATCAATGGGGCTATTGCAGGAACATGCACCAAGAGGAAATGGGCAATGCGCGGAGGCGAAACAGACTCAGCAACTGTCCTAATCGACCCGCCCACGGAGGTCGTCAATGCCGCCACGTGGGCAACGGCTGATCTAGATATCATCGGAAACATAGACGTGGACGTCATTCTCGACACCGACAATAGTGCGGTCGTCATAGACATTAATCCACGATTCGGTGGGGGATACGCGTTTAGTGCACTCGCCGGGTACCGCGCAGCCCAAGCGATCTGGCAACTCGCACGAAGAGAATCTGTCTCTCCGCTGCGGCCCGAACGCGAGGTCTCGGCATCTAAGCACGTCGCTGTCGCTGAGGTCCTACCCTAGCCATTCGCAACGCCAATCTGCGCGATAACACCGACCGGACGGAAACTGGCCCAGAGGAGGCCCCATGAACGGCTACGCATACAAAGGCAAACGCACTTTTGACCTCATCGCCCTCACGGCAATAGCCCCCTTCGCAATTCCGGCTATCGCACTCGTGTCCGCAACCGTAGCGCTCGCGGATGGCCGACCCGTACTCTTTACCCAGGAGCGAGCAGGCCTGCATGGCAAGCCGTTCAAGATATTCAAGTTTCGTACCATGAGAACGAGCACCGACTCAGATTTGTCCGGGCTATCCAGAAGCGCTCAGATCACCAAGTCGGATTCGGCACGAGTCACTCCTACTGGCCGAATCCTCCGGAAAACAAGCCTTGACGAACTCCCTCAGTTGCTCAACGTCTTACGCGGAGAAATGAGCCTAGTCGGCCCTCGGCCCCTTTTTGTGCGTTATAACCCCTATTATTCCGACCGGGAGGCACAGCGCCTGAATGTACATCCCGGAATCACCGGGCAGTCCCAAGTGTCGAACCGAAACAACGGTGGGTGGCGAGAGCGGCTTGAACAAGACGTCAGATATGTGGAGAACGCTTCCCTACGGCTAGACCTTCGGATTATCGCCCGCACTGTGAAAAACGCGATTCGATCGAAAGGCGTGTCAGTTGTCGCCGGCGAGACGGGGGACGCGCTAGATGACGAACGTAGCTTCCCGTCCCAAGACGGGATCTTTATGCGGCGTATCTATTCCCGGGACCTGCAAACTCGCGTCAACTGGTTGTCCGATCCAAATACCAGGCAGCATATGACACTGGGCGACAATATAAACCTCGAATCGACTATCCACTGGCACAAGGCCATACGAGAAAATCCAGACCGCAGAGACTATGTCTTCGAAACCCAGGACGGCACACTCGTGGCGATGACGGGCGTGAAGTTGGTCAAGGATAAGAACAGGTCTGAGTTCTACATCTTCGTCAATCCGGAAACGCAAAGTCGGGGACTCGGGACCCTCGCAACGCGGCTTACGCTGATGGAGTGTGCACGTGAAAAGAAATTCGACCCGATATGGCTGACCGTACGGAAGGAAAACACTCGTGCTGTCAAGATTTATGAACGCATGGGTTTCGAAGTGGTAGAAGAATCCGAAGATAGGTACGGCATGCAGATCGAATTGAACTCATAAGTCAGGTCCAGTCCGAGTTTCGTATACGGGTCAGCGCGCGCGAAGGAGCAGGGAAATGCGAGTCGGCTTAGTGTCTCAGTGGTATCCACCCGAGGTTCCAGCCCTGGCCGCGTCGACTATGGCGAAAGGGCTTGCGAGCTTAGGGCATGAGATCCACGTGGTCACGGGGTTTCCCAACTACCCTCACGGAGAGATCTACCCCGGTTACAAGGTTCGGCCATATATGCGTGAACTGCTCGATGGAGTAACGATCCATCGTGGCCCGCTCTACCCCAGTCATGACGGAAATCCGGTGCGCAGGATCAGCAACTATCTGTCGTTCTCCGCTGGCGCAATCCCGACCTCGTTCCGGGTCCCGACCCCCGATGTGTGGCTCACGAATTGCACCCCTGCAACTGTAGCCGCGCCGGCCATGCTTCAGAACGCCGTTCGACAAACTCCGCACGCCCAGATTATTCAAGACCTATGGCCCGACTCCTTTACTGGGAGCGGTTTTGTTACTGGACGAACTAGCTGGGCGATGTCAGCAGCCATTAGCCGTTTCTGTCAGTTGTCTTACAGACTGTCCGATTCGATCGGGGTCATCTCGCCCAAGATGATCGACCTCCTATCTGCGAGGGGCGTTCCGCGCAATAAATTGTCGTATGTGCCGAACTCCATCGACGATTCTCACCTGCATCCAAGCGCACGGTGCGACGAGTCTCTTAAGCGAAAGCTCCGCCTCCCGAGCGGTCGCATCTTCATGTATGCGGGGAATTTTGGGAAACTGCAGAGCCTCCCGTCACTGATCTCAGCATTTACGAAGACGCCCGATGCGCAACTTGTCCTCGTCGGCGGCGGCGTAGAGGAGGAGTTGATGAGACAGCGAGCTGTAGGCGCCCCGAACATCCACTTTGTACCTCGTCAGCCGTTGGATAAAATCGGCGAATATATCGCGGCGTCTGACGTCCAGATTGTTTCACTGGCCGACACCCCGCTGCTGCGGGTAACGATGCCAAGCAAAGTTCAAGCAGCGCTAGCCGCCGGCCGGCCGATCTTCGCCCATGCCATGGGAGACGCAGCAGATGTTGTGACTGATAGCCAGGTTGGTATCGCAGCTAATTCAGCCGACCAAGCTGAGACTGTGGCCGCAATTCAGAAACTCTTGACTCTCAGTTCCCAGGAGCTATCGGAGATGGGATCGCGCGCGCGCAAATTATACGAAGATGAGTACTCCCTCAAAGCGGGCGCATTGCGGCTCGAGAGTTTCCTAGAAGCAACGATTAAAAGCAGGTCGACAAGACCACACCATGACCACTAAACTCGCTGCAGTCACTTCGCCCCTTCCGTAGATCCGTCAACTCGCCTAGGAGTTCGCTTGACATCGCATTCGCTATCCGGAGCCACCGTCGCCATAACAGGAGGGACCGGGTCCTTCGGTTCCACTATGGCGCGGCATCTACTCACCTTGGGGGTAGGCCAGGTTAACATTTTCAGCCGCGACGAATCCAAGCAGGACGAAATGCGTTCCAGAATGGACGAGCCTCGCCTCAAGTTCTTCATTGGAGATGTGCGCGACCAAGAGAGCGTAGAAAGTGCATTCGTTGGTGCGGACTTCGCGTTCCACGCGGCGGCCCTCAAGCAGGTGCCTTCTTGCGAGTTTTTTCCCGATCAGGCGGTCAAGACCAATGTCGAAGGCAGTCGGAACGTCATCAATGCAGCGCATAAACTTGGCGTGAAGTCGCTCGTTTGCCTGTCCACGGACAAGGCTGTATACCCGGTCAATGCCATGGGCATGTCCAAGGCACTAATGGAGAAAACTGCCCAGGCGTTCGCACGCAACAACCCCAAGTCCGAGACGACGGTATCGGTCACTCGTTACGGGAACGTGATGTACTCGCGGGGTTCGGTGATCCCGCTATTTGTTCGTCAGGTCCGTGAGGGTAAACCGCTTACTCTTACTGAAGGATCCATGACCCGCTTCCTGATGAGCTTGCAGGAATCCGTTGACCTGGTGGAGCACGCGTTCTTCCACGCCGAGCCCGGTGACTTATTTGTCAAGAAGGCTCCGGCGTGCACCGTGGATACGCTCGCTCGGGCCACCGCTCTCGTACTGGGCATTGACGAGCCGGAGATCGTGAAGATCGGTATGCGGCACGGCGAAAAGATGTACGAGACGCTCCTCTCTCGCGAAGAGATGGCCAAGGCCACCGATCAGGGCAACTACTTCAAGGTGCCCCTGGATGCTCGTTCTCTTCAGTACTCGATTTACGTAGACGAAGGCGATTCCGCAGCGCGCGAGGCGGAGGACTTCGATTCGAATAACACCGAGCAAATGAACGTCCAGGAGACGGCCGCGATGATCGAAGCGCTTCCTGAAATGAAGCAAATTTTGGCGGAGGTCAATCGATGAAGATCGTGCTCACCGGCGCCGCCGGCTTCCTCGGGTGGCACACGCGCCTCCGTCTGGCAGCACTCACCGACCACGAAGTTCGTCCAGTCACCCGGCAGAACTGGTCGGAGTTGGCTGATCTAGTGTCAGACGCTGACGCGATCATCCATCTCGCCGGTGTCAACCGAGCCGCTAGCGATGACTTGGTGGAACAGGGGAATATCCGGCTCGGCTCCGACCTCGCCGCGGCGGTGACCGCTTCGGGCCGAGCCCTACGCGTTGCGACGGCCAGCACCATCCAGGTGGAGCGCGACAACCCCTACGGGCGAGGCAAGTTGGCCGCCCACAGACAGATTGCCGACGCCACCCACGCTCTCGGCGGACGATGTGTGGAAGTTCGCCTTCCGAATCTTTTTGGGGAGCACGGTGTCCCCAACTATAACTCGTTTGTCGCCACCTTTGTGCAAGCCGTGATCGACGGCGAGACTCCTCAAATCAACGATAATTCTGTGGAACTTCTCCACGCCCAGGATGCGGCCCAGTGCCTAATTGATGCTCTTGGCAAGACGGAAGAGTTGCTCCGGCCTGTTGGTGAATTGACCGGTGTAGTTGCGGTGTGGGAGCTTCTACAGGAATTTCACCGCTCGTACGTGCCGAGCGGAGAGATCCCGGACCTCAGTTCCAAGTTTCGCATTGACCTGTTCAACACCTTCAGATCTGCGCTCTTTCCAAAACGCTATCCAATTGCCCTCGTTCCACATTCGGACGCGCGTGGCTCGTTCGTGGAAACTGTACGTTGCCGAGGCGGTGAGGGTCAGTCCTCTTTCAGCACTACAGTCCCCGGCGTCACACGCGGTGAGCACTTCCACCTCACCAAAATCGAGCGATTCGCTGTCATCCAAGGCGAGGCTCGGATAAGCCTCCGCAAAATGTTCGAGGACGATGTATACGATTTTGATGTCTCCGGCGAGGCGCCTGTAGCGATCGATATGCCCGTTGGCTGGGTTCACAACATTACGAATACGGGCGATGATGTCCTGCTTACACAGTTCTGGAGCCACGAACTCTTCCGTCCGGATGCCCCCGACACGTTCCCTGAGCCAGTCCGCCGCACAGCCGAGGAGTCAGTCCAATGAAAGTCATGACAGTCGTGGGAACCCGCCCCGAGCTCATTAGATTGGCCCGTGTCATACATCGCTTAGATTCGACCGCCGGCATCGAGCATGTTTTAATTCACACCGGTCAGAACTACGACTACGCCCTCAACCAAGTCTTTTTCGACGACTTGGCGATTCGGCAACCAGACCACATGCTTGGGGTCGACACAACTAGCCTCGGGGCTGTTCTCGGTGGCACGCTGATCGCCGCTGAAAAGGTAATGCGCCTGGAGAGTCCTGATGCCGTGCTCGTCTTAGGCGACACGAACTCTTGCATCGCGGCTCTAATGGCTCGCCGTATGCGTATTCCGACCTACCATATGGAGGCGGGAAATCGCTGTTTCGATCTGAATGTGCCAGAGGAAACAAACCGCCGGATGGTCGACCACGTGTCCGACTTTAACCTCGTTTATACCGAGCACGCACGCCGGAATTTGCTGGCTGAGGGCCTCCACCCGCGCCGCATCCTTAAAACCGGCTCTCCAATGCGTGAGGTGCTCGACGCCTACCGCGAACAGATCGATGCCTCAACAGTTCTGGATGACATTGGGCTTGAAATGGGCAAGTACTTTCTCGTATCGGCTCATCGCGAGGAAAACGTGGACTCACCTGTGCGACTCCAGATGCTGCTCGACTGCCTAACCGCCGTCCACGCGCACTTCAAGCTGCCCGTCTTTGTCTCCACGCACCCGCGCACGCGTAACCGACTCGAGGAACTTCCAGGCTGGTCAGAGCCTGAAGGTGTTACATTTGCTGAACCGCTCGGGTTCCATGACTACAACAAGCTACAGCTCTCTGCTGCTTGCTGTCTTTCCGATTCAGGGACAATCGCCGAAGAGTCTTCTCTCTTGGGATTCCCTGCCGTTACGCTACGCGACTCGATCGAACGTCCTGAAGCGCTCGACACTGGCGGGATCATCATGACTGGCCTCCACGCCGACGACGTCGTCGCTTCTATTCAAATCGCAATTGACTCTGAATACACGCGACAGGGTGTAAGCCACTTGACTCCAGACGACTATCTCATTGACAACACATCTGAGAGGGTGGTGAAATTTATTCTCTCCACTGCCAACCGCCATCACCAGTGGGCGGGCATTCGGAAATAGCGTAAGCTAAAACCCCCGTTTTCGGTAAGCAAAAGTCCCTCCTTTTTCGACAGATACCTTCAGAGTAAGGATGCCGAACACTATCGACCGCTCCCGCTTCCGGGCTGAAAGGCGACCTATGACGCCAGCGTCTTGCTCGTTGGGCTCTCCGTCGTATTGCTTCCCACCATCGTAAGTACCCGACTTCAGTACGTCCGAGACAACCGATCTCACGACTTGGTACGCGTGGTCCTGGCCGCTGCGCGGATCCGTTCAGTTGTTAGTTGTACGCGTTGCCGGAAACTAGCGTTTCGTCCAGCTTGTAATCGCTGGTCGTCTCGTTGGTATTGCGGACCAGCCACCAATTCGGGGGGGCTGGCGTCGAAGTCTGTGCCCGCGGGGGCGGAAGGCCAGAACGGCGATGAGTGCGACGGCAGTCCGGACCGCCAAGTCGAATCATGGTCGTCGCCGAATCGTCGCGGACATCGAGGCCGCGCAGCTTGCGGCGCTTATCGCGGCGGTGAATGGAGGAACTCCGCAAGCCAACAGCGCTGGATGTTCGCGTACACCCTGATATGTCGATTCGGGGACAGGTTCATATGTGGGTCGGTGTTCGGCGTTCCGTAGTTGCTCGCCGAGGGCGGGGTGGGTCACCCTCGGTGTCGTCTTCCGGCAAGTTGACGATTTCCGAAGGGTGGCCCACTCCCATGATCATTGATTAGGACTCCTGGATGAATATCCGAGCTCGCAACAACTCCACGCCACGATGACGTACCCCGAGATCGGTCGGGAGCACACTGTGGCTGGCGCACGGTCGGCAAGTTCCTGGCCGAGGATTCCCCGACCGCGCTGCCTGCGGCGCTCCCGCGCAAAGGTAACCAAAAGATGGCTGCCATCGAGGTGATCGAAGCGTTGGTCGATACGATGCTGCGAGCATAAATCGATATCCAGGTCCCAGCGCTCTGAGCGCGCCTCGCCGACTGGCACGACGTGCATATGCATCAAAAGGTCAAGACCTACTGCCGCTCCCGCCGCCCCCCAGATCCGCGCCGAACTCGGCCTAGACCATCCCGGATCCCGGAGTCTGCACCAACGCATCGCCACTCCGCCCCCGGGACAAAGCACAGGTCGAGTGGCGCGAAGTGGACGATCTGCCGGGCCCCTGAGTCGGCACCTACTCGTTCCACATGACGCTGTGGTAATCGCGGGATTCGTTCTGCTGCCTCGTGACCTCGCTGGATGAGTATTCGCTGTTCTGAGGGCCAGTCATATGGGCTCTGGGAGCCGGCGGCGGCTTGATGCGGACGACTCCGTCGGAGCCACCGTTATTCGCGTTCGGAGCCACCTTCTTAGGCTCCTTCTGCTGGGTGTAACGGGCACCTGGCGGAAGGAGCGGTTCCCAATGGTAAGGAAGATCAAGGCGAAACTCGTCTTGCAGCTACGGGCCGAAGGCCTGTCGGGGCGGGCGATTGCCGCCTCGCAGCGGATGACGCTTGGCGGCGGTGATGCCGTACGCGGTGATCGTCTTCTTCACCGCCGCGATCTCCCGACGCGAACACCCGACGGCGGCGACAATCTCGCTGTAGCTATGCCCGGCCAGCGCCAACGTCATGATGGCCTTGTACTCGGCCACATCAGCCTCCTCAAATAGGAAGAAGCGGCGCAGTCGCGCCGCCTCACCCCGAGCAGACCACCCCGCCCGCCCAAGGAGTACCGAGTCGCCGGAATCGAAGTACCGGATCGCCGGACTAGGCGTACCCACTGGCCCTATCTGCCAGAGGTGCATCGGGAGATGGCACGGGTCGGGGTGACGATGAAGCTTCTCCACGGCGAGTACACCGACCGCTGCGCCAGCTCGGGCTCCCCGGCGATGGGCTACGACCGGTTCTGCAAGCAGTACCAACAGCACGTGCAGGTCGCGGGGGCTGGCCTCCCGGGTCGGGCACAAGGCTGGGCAGACCGTCGAAGTGGACTGGTCCGGCCCCACGATGCAGCTGACCGACCCCGTCACCGGGGAAGCGAGACGGGTGTATCTGTTCGTTGGGTGCTTGCCGTTCTCCCGCTACGCCTTCGTCGAACCCACCCTGGACATGAAGCAGGACACCTGGCTACGGGCCAACGTGGCGATGTTCGAGTTCCTCGGCGGCTCAGTCCCGCGGATCGTCCCGGATAACCTGAAGACCGGCGTGATCACCCATCCCCGCGAGGGCGAGATCGTCCTCAATGACGCCTACCGGGAGATGGCCGCCCATTATTCGGCCGCGGTCCTGCCGGGGGTGGCTGCTTCTAAGCCAACCTCCTGGCTGTCTCAG
>NZ_JAALDU010000309.1 GCF_014145015.1 Dietzia sp. E1
GGGCGGAAGCGGTTCACCAGCTCCTCGACCTCCGCGGGCAGCGACTGGACCCGGTCCGGCACCTCGCTGACGCGCTCCTGGGCGCCGGTCACGCGCTCGGTGATGCGGTTCTGCACGTCGGAGACGCGCTCGGTGACCCTGGACTGGGCGTCGGAGACGGCGTCCTCGGCGCGGCGGCGCAGATCGTTCACGAGCCCGGAGACCGCCTGGATCGCGAGGTCATTGGCCCCGACGTAGGCGTAGACCGGGGTCCGCACGGCGGCGATCGCCTGGCCGAGCGGGCCGCCGACGGCGGCATCCCGGGAGGAATCGGCGCGGGTCTCTTCGGCCTTGGACGTGGACTTCTTACCGGTGGTCTTCTTGCTCATGTCGACTCCTCGTTCGTGTCGTGCGGTGTTCTCATCTGCGGTGTCACGTGGCCCGGCGGGCCGCCGTCGGCAGGTCCCGGATCAGGGGACGTCGACGACCTGGTCGGCTGCGGTCGCATTGTTCGCCAGGAACGACTCGTAGATCTCCACGAGCACCTCCCTCTGTCGCTCTGTGAGGTCCGGGGCGGTGAGGATCGCGTCCCTCACCGGGCTCCCCTGCTTGAGTTCGAGGATCCCGGCGCGGGCGTAGAGCACCTCCGCGGACAGCCTCAGACCTCGGGCGATCTGACCCAGGACCTCGGCGGACGGCTTGCGCAGCCCGCGTTCGATCTGGCTCAGATACGGGTTGGAGACGCCGGCACGCTCCGCGAGCTGCCGGATGGACACCTGGGCGGCCTCCCGCTGGGCGCGGATGAACGACCCGATGTCCTGCGATTCGGACGAACGCCGGTCACCGTCGACGAGCGCGGCGACATCCGTGTGGCGCGGCACCTCACCCGTCGGCTTGTTCCGGCGTGCGAGGGTGGCTGCTGTCGGCTCGTCGGCCGGTCCACCGTGTCCCGAGACGTCATGCGCGGGTCCGCTGCGGTCAGCACCATCCTGTGCGGCCATGGAGTCACCTCCCTCCGCCGTTGCGGCCACGCCGTTCGTCTCTCCTCGGCTGACCCAACGCTAGCAACGAGTGCTAACTCCAGCAAGCGCTATGTGTACGACGATTCCGTGGGATGGATCACAGGACGGGGCGGGGCGGCCGGCGGGCCGCCGGGCGGGGCGGCGCGGGCCGGC
>NZ_JAALDU010000310.1 GCF_014145015.1 Dietzia sp. E1
ACCCGGCGTCGGCACGCCGGGACGACACGGGGGCGACGACGACGAGGGCGTCCGACGGCGATGAGACCGCCGACTCCCCCGCGCCCGCGAAGACCTCCGGCCCGGGCCCCGCGACGCCCGCCGCGGAGCCGTCCGAGGACGCCGGCCCGACGGGCCCGGAACCACGTCGCAGCTGATAGAGGTAGGCGAGATTCCCCCGTCGCACCCCCGCGGGTGGGTTGCCCGACACGACGGAGCGCGTGTGACTACGCTCACAGGCATCGGTCCGGTCAGTCCGCCGTGGCGACCCCGGCCGTCCGTGAAACCTCATCCCCGAGAGAGAGCCGCTGATGACCGCTCCCGAGCACACCCCGTCCTTCGCGCCCGATCCCGACTTCGCCGCCCAGGCCAACGCGCAGGCAGACCTGTACGACAGTGCCGCGGATGACCGTCTGGGATTCTGGGAGGAGCAGGCCCGTCGACTCGACTGGGACACCGAATGGTCCGAGGTGCTGGACTGGTCCGACGCCCCCGTCGCCAAGTGGTTCGTCGGCGGCAAGCTCAACGTCGCCTACAACTGCGTCGACCGGCACGTCGAGGCCGGCAACGGTGACCGCGTGGCCATCCACTGGATCGGCGAGCCCACCGACGACGCCCGCGACATCACGTACGCCGAACTCAAGGACGAGGTCAGCCGGACCGCCAACTACCTCAGCTCGCTCGGTCTGGTGGCCGGCGACCGGGTGGCGATCTACATGCCGCTGCTGCCCGAGGTCTACATCGCGATGCTCGCGTGCGCGCGCCTGGGCCTGACCCACTCCGTCGTCTTCGCCGGCTTCTCGCCCGCGGCCCTGCGCTCGCGCGTCGACGACGCCGAGGCCAAGCTCGTCATCACCGCCGACGGCCAGTTCCGCCGCGGCAAGCCCGCCCCGCTCAAGGCCGGCGTCGACGACGCCCTGGCCGGGAACCTCGAGGGCGTGGACGGCCCCGCCGAGTCGGTGGAGAACGTGCTCGTCGTGCGCCGCACCGGCCTCGACGTCGAATGGACCGAGGGCCGCGACGTCTGGTGGGACGAGGCCATCCCCGAGCAGTCCACCGAGCACGCCCCCGAGGCGTTCGACTCCGAGCACCCCCTGTTCCTGCTCTACACCTCCGGCACGACCGGCAAGCCCAAGGGCATCGTCCACACCTCCGGCGGCTACCTCACGCAGGCCGCCTACACGCACCACAACGTCTTCGACCACAAGCCCGGCGAGGACGTCTACTGGTGCACGGCGGACGTCGGCTGGGTCACCGGACACACCTACGGCGTGTACGCCCCACTGGCCAACGGCGCGGAGTGCATCGTCTACGAGGGCACGCCCAACTCCCCCGACGAGCACCGCCACTTCCAGATCATCGAGAAGTACGGCGTCACCATCTACTACGCGGCGCCGACCCTGATCCGCACGTTCATGAAGTGGGGCAAGGAGATCCCGGCCGCCCACGACCTGTCCTCGATCCGCCTCCTCGGCTCGGTCGGCGAGCCGATCAACCCGGAGGCGTGGCGCTGGTACCGCGAGAACATCGGCGGCGGGAAGGCCCCCATCGTCGACACGTGGTGGCAGACCGAGACCGGCGCCATCATGATCTCGCCGCTGCCGGGCATCACCGACACCAAGCCGGGCTCGGCCATGCGCCCGCTGCCCGGCATCTCGGCCTCGATCGTCGACGGGGACGCCAAGGAGGTCCCCGCGGACGAGCAGGGCTTCCTGGTGATCACCGAGCCGTGGCCCGCGATGCTCCGCGGCATCTGGGGTGACATGGAGCGCTACCGCGACACCTACTGGTCGCGCTTCGCCGAGGAGGGGTACTACTTCGCCGGTGACGGCGCCAAGTGGGACTCCGACGGCGCCCTGTGGGTGCTCGGCCGCGTCGACGACGTCATGAACATCTCGGGCCACCGCATCTCCACCTCCGAGGTCGAGTCGGCGCTCGTCGGCCACCAGGCGGTCGCCGAGGCGGCCGTGGTCGGCGCGAACGACGAGACCACCGGTCAGGCGATCGTCGCGTACGTGATCCTGCGCGGGAACGTGGGCGCCGAGGAGGATCACCAGAAGCTCATCGACGAGCTGCGCGCCGAGGTGTCGCGGGAGATCTCTCCGATCGCCAAGCCCCGTGACATCACGATCGTGCCCGAACTGCCCAAGACCCGCTCCGGCAAGATCATGCGTCGACTGCTCAAGGACATGGCCGAGGGCCGCGAGGGCGGCGACACGTCGACCCTGTCGGATCCGACGATCATGGACCAGATCCGTGAGAAGGGGACGCGCGGATGACCGGGTAGCGGGTGAAGGCCGCCACGAGTCGTGGCACGATGGACGACGGTGCAGCCGTCGCCGGACAATGGAGGAACAACCGTGAGCCACGCCCAGGGAACGCACAAGCCGACCGAGGCCTCGATCCCGCTGCACGACGCGGACTCGATCGGCCGGGGCGACGCCAGCATCGGCACCCTGGTCAAGAACGCCTCGACCCACGTCTCCACGCTCATGCGTGCGGAGATCGAGCTGGCGAAGACAGAGATCACCGAGCAGGTGAAGAAGGCGGCCACCGGGTCCGGGTTCTTCGTGGCCGCTCTCGTGTTCCTCATGATGTCCTTCTTCCCGTTCGTGTTCATGTGGGCCAAGCTCATCTCGCTGTGGTTCGGCACCAAGACCTGGGACTGGATGGGCTTCCTCATCGTGTTCGTGGTCCTGGTCCTGCTGGCCGCGGTGTGTGGACTGCTCGGGTACCGCAAGGTCAAGAAGATCCGTAAGCCGCAGCGCACCATCGACTCGGTGTCGGACCTCAAGCTGGCCATGCCCAAGGGCTCGGAGCCGCAGCGTCCCCACACGGTGCGGGTCACCAGCACGCCCGAGCCCCCCGTGCGCAACTGAAAACGCCCGCTCACAGGCCGCCCGACCCGTCGATCGTCAGGATCGACGGGTCGTGGCGGCATCGTGACGTCTCGGCCAACGGCATCCGCCTGCACGTGGCCGAGGCGCTCCCCGCCGACGCCGTCGCCGGGGAGTTGCCGCCGCTGGTCCTGCTCGTCCACGGGCTGAGCGGGATCTGGTGGACGATGCGCGCGCCGATGCTCGCGCTGGCGGAGGCGGGCTTCCACGCCGTCGCCGTCGACCTGCGCGGCCACGGCGACTCCGACAAGCCGCCGCGCGGCTACGACGCCTGGACCCTCGCGTCCGACATCACGAATCTCGTGCGGGCGCTCGGCCATTCGTCGGCCGTGATCGTCGGCCAGGGTGAGGGCGGCTTCTATGCGTGGACCGCCGCATACCGCCGGCCGCGCGCGGTGCGGGGCCTCGTCGTCGTCGGATCCCCCCACCCACTCGCCACCCGCCGCGCCGCCCTGCGCGACCGCCACCAACGTCGCGCGCTCGTGCCCCGTCTGGTCGCGGACCAGGCGCCCCGGCTGCCCGAACGGCGCCTCACCCGCGACGGGGCCGTCGACGTAGAGGAGATGCTCCGCCGCCGCTCCGGACCCGCGTGGCCGGAGACGGACGACTTCCGGGAGACCGCGGAGCTGCTCCGGCGGGCGATGCTCATCCCGAAGGTCGCGCACCTGTCGCTGGAGAGCCGGCGCTGGATGGTGCGCAGTCAGTTCCGCCCCGACGGCCGCGACTTCCGCCGGGCGGTCTCGGGCGTGATCTCGCAGCCCGTGCTGGGGATCAGTGGTGCCGAGGACCGCTTCATCCTGCCGGAGACCGTCCGCTCGTCGTCCGCGTGGGCGCGGGACTTTAGCAGCGCACTCGTCCCCGGCGCCGGCCACTATCCGGTGATGGAGGCCCCGGCGGAGACGTCCCGCCTGATCGTCGACTTCGCCCGCCGCGCCACGCCGTCCTGAGTCCGGCCGGGGAGCGCGTCCGGGGAGCGCGTCGGAGGGCGCGGCCGAGTGGCGCGCCGAGCGCAGTCATGCGCGATCGCGGGCCGATCGCAGTCAGGCGCGATTGTGCACCGATCGCAGTCAGGCGCGATTGTGCACCGATCGCGGCCATTCGCGGTTTTGGTCGTAATCCTGGTGGTGAATCGGCCTACGGAGCCATATGGCTACGTCCAAAGGCTCGCTGGTTACATCCAGATCGCGGCGCGCGGGCCGACGCCCGCGCATCAGCGGCCGGGACTGTCGTCAGCGAGCCGCCTGGCTGGGCGCGGGTGCGGGAAGGGCGCCGTGCGGGATGGCGCAGGCGCGTCAGCGGACGCCGACGCAGGGACCCGTCGGCACGGCGCCCGGCGCGTCGACCGCCGCCTGCAGCTGCGGCAGCACCTGCTCCACGGTCAGCGCGTACCCGGTGTCCGCGGCGTCCATCGCGGCACCGAACACGACTCCCACGACCTGCCCCTCGGGCGTGATCAGCGGGCCGCCCGAATTGCCCTCGCGGACGCTGCCCCGCAGGATGTAGACCTCGCGCTCCACGGTCTGCTCACGGTAGATGTCCGGCCCGCGCAGGGTCACGCGCTCGCGGATCCGCGCCGCGTCCGGGCGGTACGGCCCGTTGCCGGGGTAGCCCACGACGATCGCGTTGTCGCCCGTGCGGGCGCGGTTCTCGGCGAACGGCAGGACCGGCGCATCCAGCCCGGGCACGCGGAGGACCGCGATGTCCACCGAGGAGTCGTAGACCACGACCTCGGCGTCCAGCTCGTCGTCACTCGAGACCACGCTCACCGAACCGGTGCCGGCCACGACGTGCGCGTTGGTCATGACGAGCCCCGGCGCGGCCACGAAGCCGGAGCCCTCCAGCGCGCGGCTGCACGACTCGGCCCGGCCACGGATCTTCAGCACCGACGGCTTCACCCGGGCGACGACCTCCGAACCCGCGAGCACGGGATCCGGCGGCGGCACCTCCTGCAGCGGGGTGGTGCCGAACGGGCCGAGGATGTCCGGGAACCCGGTGGTGCCGAGGACCTGGGTGAACGCGGCCGGGATCCGCTGCAGCTGCTCGGGGGCGACGTCGTCGATCTTCGCCAGCACCGACGACCCCCGCACCGCCTTACCGGGCCCCGGGCCCTCCTGAGCGGCGATGGGCACGGCCACCAGCCACGCCACCAGCAGCATCGCGGCGGATTGGAACACCGCGCCCAGGGTGCTGTCGAGGAGTCGGGCGCCGGTTCCGGAGATGTAGCGTCTGGCGGCGCGGCCGATGGTCACACCGGCGACCTGGCCGATGACGACCATCACCGCGATGATCGCCAGGCCCGCCACCAGTCGGCCCAGCGCCGAATCGACCTCGCGGACCAGGTGCGGCGCCACGAGGAGCCCGGAGGTCGCGCCGATGCCCACACCGAGCAGGGCGAACCCGGAGGCGGCGGCACCGTTGATCCATCCGGAGATCGCGGCGGCGGCGGCCAGGGCGAACAGGGCGAGGTCGAGCCACTGTGAGCCCGTCACCGAAGTCCCCTCCGGGGGTTGTCGGCGGGGAGGTCGAGCGGCTCTTCGCCGTCGGCTCCCGCGGCACCGCCCGGAGCCGCCCCGTCGCGAGCCCCCTCGATGTCACCGCCGGCCCCGGCGGAGCCGTCCGCGCCGTCCGC
>NZ_JAALDU010000311.1 GCF_014145015.1 Dietzia sp. E1
AACCCCGCCCGGGCGAGGCGGTCGGCCACCTGCTCGTACCGGTCGGCGAGCACATCGTCGACGGTGCCCGGCATCTCGCCCCGGCGGATCCGGCGCGCCAGGGCGGTGCCGTCCTCGACGATCAGCGAGTAGGCGGAGACATGGTCGACCCCGGCGCCGACGACCGCGTCGAGGGTCCGCGCGAGGTCGTCGTCGGTCTCCCCCGGCGTGCCGTAGATGACGTCGAGGTTGACGTGCTCGAACCCCGCCTGCAGCGCCTCGGCGACCGCCTCCTGGGGCCGGCCGGGGGTGTGGGCCCGGTCGAGGACGCGCAGGACGTGCGCGGCGGTGGACTGCATGCCCAGCGAGATGCGCGTGAACCCGCCCTCGCGCAGGCGCGCGAAGAACTCGGGCGACGTGGACTCCGGGTTGCTCTCCGTGGTGACCTCCGCGCCGGGGGCCAGGCCGAAGGCGGCGTCGATGCGCGCGAGGAGGCCGACCAGCACGTCTGCGCCGACCAGCGACGGGGTGCCGCCGCCGATGAAGACGGTGTCGACCTCCGGGGGTGCGCCGGCGGAGGACAGCGCCTGCGCGGCCCTCTCGATCTCGATCGCGGCGGCGCGTTCCCAGTCGACGGGTGAGGTCGCGGATCCGAGCTCGCCCGCGGTGTAGGTGTTGAAGTCGCAGTAGCCGCACCGGGTGGAGCAGAACGGCACGTGGAGGTAGATGCCGAAGGGCGCCTCGGGGTCGCGGGCCGGTGGCGTCGCCGCCAGCTCGGCTGGGTCGTGTGGCGCGATCGTCACATCTGACCGGTCTCGGTGTCCGATCCGGTCTCACCTCCTGTCGTGCCCGGGGTGGGCGGCGTCTCGATCGGCGGGGTCGTCGTCACCGAGAGCTCGTCGTCGTCAAGGACTGTAACCGCAGGCGCGCCGTACGTCGGTGTCCGGGAGGCGTCGTCGGGGGTGCCCGGCCCCGCGGGGGCGTCCGGCACGGCGGTCGGCCGATCGGGGCCGGCGTCGCCGTCGGGCGTGGTC
>NZ_JAALDU010000312.1 GCF_014145015.1 Dietzia sp. E1
TTCACCTACCTGCAGTCCTCGCAGGCGGATCAGACCTCGGGGCCCACGGAGTACTTTCACACGCGCAGCCACGGCGAGGCGTTCTGGGACATCCTCACCACCTCCCGGTTCGACGGCGGCGGCCTGTTCGTCCTGGACGAGCCGGAGGCGGGCCTGTCGTTCGACGCGCAGCTCCGGCTGGTGGCACTGCTGCTCGAGCTGGCCGACCGGCGCGGCGCGCAGGTGCTCATGGCGACCCACTCGCCGATCCTCGCCTCCGTCCCCGGCGCCGCGGTGTACGAGCTCTCCGACGAGGGGATGCACCGGACGAGATGGGAGGACCTGGCGATGGTGGACCACTACCGGCGCTACCTCGACGCACCCGAGCGATACCTGCGCCACCTCCTGGAGTGACCGGGCACACTGGACCCATGACCAGCTCCGCGTCCCGTTCCGCACGCACCACCGGTGAGGCCCGGCCCGTCCACCCCGTCTACCCGTCGTGGCAGCCGCCGTCGACGTCCCGCGCCGCCAACGCCGGGCCGCTGCCCGCGCCCGAGCCGGGGTTCGACCCGGACATCATCGTGGTCGGGCACGGCCTGGCCGGCCTCGTGGCGGCCTACGAGGCGACGCGCGCGGGCAAGAAGGTGCTCGTGGTGGACCAGGAGAGCGAGAAGAACCTCGGGGGGCAGGCGTTCTGGTCCCTCGGCGGGCTGTTCCTCGTGGACACCCCGGAGCAGCGGCGGATCGGCATCTCCGACTCCCTCGAGCTCGCGTGGCGGGACTGGCTCGGCTCGGCCGGGTTCGACCGCCCCGAGGACCACTGGCCGCGGCAGTGGGCGCGTGCGTACGTCGAGTTCGCCGCGGGGGAGAAGCGTCGGTACCTCCACGACCTGGGACTGCGGATCATCCCCACCGTCGGCTGGGCCGAGCGTGGCGGCGGCGACGTGAACGGGCACGGCAACTCCGTCCCGCGCTTCCACGTGGCGTGGGGGACCGGGCCCGAGGTGGTCCGCGTCTTCGAGGAACCCGTCCGCGACGCCGCCCGCGCCGGCCTGGTCCGTTTCGCGGTGCGCCACCGGGTGGACGAGATCGTGGTGGAAGAAGGCCGCGCCGTGGGCGTGCGCGGCGCGACGCTCGTGCCCTGCGACTACGACCGCGGCGTCGCGTCTCCACGCGAAGAGACGGGGGAGTTCGAGTTCCGGGCGAAGGCCGTGCTGCTGGCCTCCGGCGGGATCGGCGGCAACCCCGACCTGGTGCGGAAGTACTGGCCCGCCGACCGGCTCGGCGACGTGCCGAAGGACCTCATCGTGGGAGTCCCCGAGCACGTGGACGGGCGGATGCTGGAGATCTCCGCGCGATCCGGCGTGAACCTCATCAACCGGGACCGCATGTGGCACTACACCGAGGGCGTGGCCCACTTCGCGCCCGTGTGGCCCTCGCACGCGATCCGCATCATCCCGGGACCGTCCACCCTGTGGCTCGACGCGAACGGCGACCGGATGCCCGTGCCGCTCTTCCCGGGCTTCCACACCACGGCGTCCATCGAGGCGATCCGCCGAGCCGGCCAGGACTACTCGTGGTTCATCCTCGACTCGGCGATCGCCGGCAAGGAGTTCATCCTCTCCGGCTCCGAGCAGAACCCCGAGCTGACCGACAAGAGCCTAAGGAAGTTCGCGTCCAAGGCGGGCAGCGGCCTTCCCCCGTCGATCGCCGACTTCGCCGAGAAGGGCGTCGACTGGGTGGTGGCGGACACGCTCGAGGAGATGGTCGCCGGCATGAACTCGCTATTGCGGGAGGGCGAGCCCGAGCTGGACGTGGAGAAGGTGCGGGAGTTCGTCCTGGCGATGGACGGGCAGATGGACAATCCGTTCGCCAAAGACGCGCAGGTGCAGGCGATCCACAACTCGCGGCGCGTGCTCACCGACAAGCTCACCCGCCTGGCCAAGCCGCACCGCCTGCTCGCCGACTCCGGCCCGGGCAAGGGCTCGGCCGCCGGCTCGGGTGGGCCGCTGATCGCGGTGAAGGTGCACCTCATGACGCGCAAGACCCTCGGCGGGATCGAGACGACGCTCGATTCGCAGTGCCTCACTCCCGCCGGCGAGCCGTTCCCGGGGCTGTACGCCGCCGGCGAGGTCGCGGGATTCGGCGGTGGCGGCGTCCACGGCTACAACTCGCTCGAGGGCACGTTCCTCGGCGGGTGCATCTTCTCCGGGATGAAGGCCGGCCGGGCGATGGCGCGGGAGGTCTGAGCCGTCCGGCGGCCGATGCGGGGCCGCCTCCCCTCAACCGCCCTCGCGGCCGCCGTCGTCTCTCGCGACGGGCCGGCCGCGGGCCTGACCGCGTCCCCGCCGGACACCGAGTTCGTAGGTGGCCAATACGATCAGCCACAGCGCGGTGACGGGGATGACGAACCAGAGCATGGCGGCGCTGAACGGATCCAACGCGTCGTGGTCGGCGGCCTGCAGCACCACGTAGGCGACGTACGCGGCGTAGAACCCCGCGAAGAGCAGTCCCTCCCACCGCTTGATCGCCATCCCGGTGAAGGCGATCGGGAGCAGAGCCATCGAGACGGCGAGCATGATCGGCAGGTCGAAGCGGATGGCCCCTGGGGCGACCCCGATCGGCGTGATGAGCGAGGTCATTCCGAGAACCGCGCCGATGTTGAACATGTTGCTTCCGACGATGTTGCCGATGGCGAGGTCGCGTTCGCCGCGGATCGCCGCCACGAGGCTCGTGGCGAGTTCCGGGAGGGAGGTGCCGATGGCCACCACCGTGAGACCGATGACCAAGTCACTCATCCCCCAGGCCGACGCGAGATCACTGGCCGCGGTGACGAGTAGCCGTGCCCCGATCACGAGCAGCGCCACCCCGGCGATCACGAGAGCGCTGTTGAGGAGGACCGGGTGCGAGGTGTCGCCGCCGGTAGGCGTCGTCTCGCCCGCGCTGTCACCGGCCGGGGCGTCCAATGCCTCGGTGGCGCGGTCTCCATCCTGTTTGCGCGCGATGACGATCGTCGCGGTCGTATAGGTCACGAGGCCGGCGAACAGCAGCAGACCGTCGAGGAAGCTGATCGTGCCGTCGAGGGCCACCAGAAGCACGACCAGAGAGAACAGCACCATGATGGGGATGTCGACTCGCACGATCCGGGACGTCGCCACCAGAGGGGCGACGATCGCGGTCAGCCCCAGGATGAGCAGAATGTTCGCGATATTGCTGCCCACGACGTTGCCGACGGCCAGTCCCGGGTATCCGCTCAGCGCGGCATCGACGCTCACCGCGAGTTCCGGCGCCGAGGTGGCGAACGCGACGACGGTGAGTCCCACCACCAGCGGGGAGATCCCGAGGACGGCGGCCAGACCGCCGGCGCCCCGCACCAGTACTTCACCGCCGCCGATGAGCAGCACGAAGCCCAGCGACAGGGCGACCACCGTCAGGACGCTCATGACCGATCAGACCGGGTCGTGGAGGTGCCCGGCCGGGCAGTGGGCGACGGTCTCGTCGAAGTGACCATGGGTCGATGATCCCGTGCCGGCGCCCACCCTGTCGATCACCGGCGGTCGCCTAACCCGCGGCGGCGACGGCCAGGGGCAGGACCGCGGAGGCGCCGGAGGCGCGCAGGTGCCGGGCCGCCTCGGTGACCGTCCAACCCGTGCCGAGAACATCGGTGACCAGCAGGACCGGACCGTCCGGCGCAGTGGCCGGGCCGGAGAACGTGCCCCACAGCTGGGCCACGCGGTAGGCCGAGTTCTGCGCCGTCACCGGCGGCAGCGCCGGGTCGCGGGTGAGCTCGCCGAGCGGCTCCATACGTCCCATCCGCGTCAGCGCGGCGGCGAGGCCGGCGACGAGCTGCGGGTGCTCCCCGGTGACCAGGGCGACGACCCCGGTGGGGCGTTCGGACCAGCCCCACTCCCGCAGGACCGGTACGCACGCCCGTGCCAGCCATTCGGGCGCGTCCTGATCGGGCTCGGCGAGCAGCGCCCGCAGCTTCTGTCCCAGGCCGAGGTCGGTGAGGCGCGCGAGCGCGCGTCCCTCGGCGGGACCGTCGGCGATCTTGCCCTTGAGCGGTACGTCGAGCTTGGCCAGGCCCGTGGGCCACTGCCGGCGAGGCGGAAGCACCACACCGGGCCGCTCCAGCGCCTCGCGCGCCCGGGTCAGCGCGCCGGAATCGACGTCGGTGGTGCGGCGCTCGCCGGTGCAGTTGTCACAGCGGCCGCACCCGGGCGACGCCGGGTCGAGGGTGGGGTCGTCGAGCTGCGCGCGCAGGAACTCCATACGGCACGAGTCGGTGCGCTCGTAGGCGATCATCGTCTGCTGCTCGGCCTGCCGAGCCTCCGCCAGACCCGCGTAGCGCTCGGCGTCGTAATGCCACGGCCGCCCGGTGGAGACCCAGCCGCCGCGCACCCGCTGGACCGCACCGTCGACGTCGAGCACCTTGAGCACCATCTCCAGCCGCGTCCGACCCAGATCCACGGCCGGCTCCAGCGCCTGCGTCGACTGCGGACGGTCGGGCTCGAGTGCGTCGAGAACCCGACGGACGACGTCCTCCGGCGGAAACGCCAACGACGCGAAGTGGTTCCAGATCGCGCG
>NZ_JAALDU010000313.1 GCF_014145015.1 Dietzia sp. E1
GCGCCACGGCCCCGTTCGCTGCCGCCGTTTCCGGCGCCGCGACCCCGTCCGCCGTCGGCGCTCACTCGAAGGCCGCCTCGGCGTCGAGGCGCGCACCGCGGACCCAGTTGAGTGCGTCCATCATCCTCTTGCCCGGGGGTTGGATGGTCTCGAGCACCATGGGAGCGGAGGCCGTGCCCACGTGCACGGCCTTCTTGTCCCACGCGATACGGCCGGGCTCGAGGTCGGGGGCGGTCTCCTCGGCCGGGCGGGCCGAGCCGATCTTCACCCGCTCGCCGCCGAGTGTCGTCCACGCACCGGGCGCCGGGGTGACCGACCGGATGTGTCGATCGACCGCCAGGGCGGGGTCGGACCACCGCACCCGCGCGTCGTCGACGGTGAGCTTCCCCGCGTGGGAGACGCCATCGGTCGGTTGCGGTACCGGGCGCAACTCCCCCGCCTCGAGGCCGTCGAGCGTCGCGACCAGCAGACCGGCCCCGGACTCGGACAGTCGCCCGAGCAGGTCGCCGGCGGTGTCGCGTGGCCGGATCGTCTCGGTCATCGTCCCCAGCACGGGGCCGGTGTCCATCCCCTCGTCGAGCCGGAACGTCGTGGCGCCGGTGACCTCGTCACCGGCCGCGATGGCGGCGTTGACGGGGGCGGCCCCCCGCCACGCGGGCAGGAGGGAGAAGTGCAGGTTGATCCAACCGTGCGCCGGGATGTCCAGAACGGGCCGTGGGACGAGGTGTCCGTAGGCGACCACGGGGACGGCGTCGGGCGCCAGTTCACGCAGCCGCTCGGCGAACCCGGAATCGCGGGCGTTGGGCGGGGTGAGGACCTCGATCCCCGCCGCGTCGGCGGCGGCCGCGACGGGACTGCGGGACAGCCCGCGGCCACGTCCGGTGCGCGCGTCGGGTCGGGAGACCACGGCCACCACCTCGTGGCGGTCGCTGTCGAGGAGAGCCCGCAGGGACGGGACGGCGACGTCGGGGGTGCCGGCGAAGACGAGGCGCATCGGTCACCTCACCGCCATGGCGTCGGAGAGCTGGTCGTAGACGACCCTGGCGCTGACGGCGGCGCTGCCGAACCACGCTGACGACCGGATCTCCGCCATGGCGGCGCGGCGACGTTCCGGGGTGAGCCGCTGGAGGAACAGCACCCCGTCGAGGTGGTCGATCTCATGCTGGACAGCGCGGGCGAGGATGCCCTCCGCCTCGAAGCTGACCGGGTCACCCTTCATGTCGAACCCGCGTGCGCGGAGCCGGGCGAACCGCTCCGTGGGCATCGACACACCCGGGATGGACAGACAGCCCTCGTTGACCTCGGTGGTCTCGTCCCCGATGGCTTCCCATTCCGGGTTGACCAGGTGGCCCCGACGTCCTCCACAGGTGTAGACGAACACGCGGGTGGACAGGCCGATCTGCGGGGCCGCGAGACCGGCGCCCTCCTCGTGCGCGACCGTGTCCATGAGGTCCGTCACCGTCCGCGCCAGCCGGTCGTCGAAGGAGGTGACGGGATCAGCGGCGGTCCTCAGGACGGGATCGCCGAAGAGCCGGACGGGGTGGACGGGCATGCGTATCGGGTCTCCTCGGGGCGACGGTGATGAACAGCCATTCTAGG
>NZ_JAALDU010000314.1 GCF_014145015.1 Dietzia sp. E1
CGTGGCGGCCGGGCTGCTGCGCCGCCGGGCGGCCGACGACCCCGCCGGGCCCGGGTACGCGCTGACCGAGGCGGGCCGTCTGCTCGCCGACGGCGTCGTCCGCGACGTGCTCGTGTGACGCCGCCGACTGGGCCATCAGTGCAGGAACTGGCATAGAATCGGCAGAACAACGGGCACAGGGGAGGAGCGGGTATGTCGAGTACGGCCGATCGTAGGACCGAGGTCTTGCGCGCGATCGTCTCCGACTACATCGCCTCCCACGAACCGGTCGGGTCCAAGGCCCTCGTCGACCGCCACTCGCTGGGCGTGTCCAGCGCGACCATCCGCAACGACATGGCGGTGCTCGAGGCCGAGGGGTTCATCGTCCAACCCCACACCAGCTCCGGGCGCGTGCCCACGGAGAAGGGCTACCGTCACTTCGTCGACTCGATCGAGGAGATCACCCCGCTCTCGCGCGCCGAGAAGCGGGCGATCCGGGCGTTCCTCGAGGGCGCGGTCGACCTCGACGACGTGCTCCGGCGCGCCGCCCGCCTGCTCTCCCAGCTCACGCGACAGGTCGCCGTCGTGCAGTACCCGGTCCTCGGCCGCTCGACGGTGCGCCACCTCGAGGTGGTGAGCCTGACCCCCACGCGCCTGCTGCTGGTCCTCATCACCGACACCGGCCGTGTCGACCAGCGGACGGTCGAGCTGGCCGCCCCGCTCACCGACGAGCACCTCGGCGAGCTGCGCGGCCTGCTGTCCGAGGCCGTCGCCGACAAGCGCCTGTCCGACGCCTCGGACGCTCTGGCCGCGACCGGCGAGCGCGCCCGCCCCGAGTACCGCGACGCCGTGGAGCGCTGCGTGACCGTGCTGGTGGAGACGCTCGTCGAGCACCCCGACGACCGCATCGTCCTGGGCGGCACCGCCAACCTCACCCGCAGCGCCGCCGACTTCGACGGCTCCCTGCGCTCGGTCCTCGAGGCCCTCGAGGAACAGGTGGTGATCCTGCGACTGCTCACCGCCGCCCACTCCGTGGGCCGGGGCGGCCCCGGCGGGGTGACCGTGCAGATCGGCGAGGAGACCCAGGCCGCCGAGATCCGCGGTGCCTCGGTGGTGTCCTCGCAGTACGGCGCGGAGGGGCAGACGTTCGGCGGGATGGGGGTGCTCGGACCCACTCGGATGGACTACCCGGGAACAATCGCCTCGGTCGCCGCTGTTGCCCACTACGTGGGCGAACTCCTCACCGGGCGTTGACGCCCGTACGCTTCCCGCTGCGATCAGATCTTCCTCACGACGAAAGGCCACACGTGTCACGCGACTACTACGGGACCCTCGGGGTCGATAGGGGCGCCTCGGAGTCCGAGATCAAGCGCGCCTACCGCAAGCTCGCCCGCGAGCTCCACCCCGACGTCAACCCGTCGGACGAGGCGCGTGAGAAGTTCAGCGAGATCACCGCGATCTACGAGGTCCTCACCGACCCGGAGAAGCGCCGCATCGTCGACATGGGCGGCGACCCGCTCGACTCGTCCGGCGGTGGCGGTGGCTACGGCGGCGGTTTCGGCGGGGGCTTCGGCAGCGGCGGACTCGGTGACGTCTTCGAGGCGTTCTTCGGCGGCGGGGCCGGAGGCGGTGGACGCGGCCCCCGCAGCCGCGTCCAGCCCGGTTCCGACGCACTCATCCGCGTCACCCTCGGCCTGGACGAGTGCGCCACCGGCGTCACCAAGGAGATCCAGGTCGACACCGCCGTGCTGTGCGAGACGTGCCACGGCAAGGGCTCGGCCAGCGACAAGCCGCCGGCCACCTGCGGGATGTGCCAGGGCCAGGGTGAGATCCAGTCCGTCCAGCGATCGCTCCTGGGCAACATCATGACCAGCCGTCCCTGCCCGACCTGCGCGGGTACGGGCGAGATCATCACCGACCCGTGTGGTGAGTGCACCGGCCAGGGCCGCGTCCGCAAGCGCCGCACCGTCTCGGCCAAGATCCCCGCCGGCGTCGGCGGCGGCATGCGCATCCGTCTGGCGGGGCAGGGCGAGGTCGGCCCCGGCGGCGGGCCGGCCGGTGACCTCTACATCGAGGTCAACGAGCGCACCCACCCGGTGTTCGTCCGCGACGGCGAGGACCTGCACTGCACGGTCCGCGTGCCGGTGGTCGACGCGATCCTCGGCGGCGAGGTCGAGCTCGAGACGGTGGTGGGCGAACCCCTGCAGATCGAGATCCCGGCCGGCACGCAACCCGGCCACACCGTCACCCTCACCGGGCGCGGCATGCCCCGCGTCCGCGGTGGTGGCGCGGGTGACCTGACGGTCCACATGGAGGTCGTCATCCCGGAGAGGCTGGACCGCAAGCGCCGCGACCTCGTGGAGCAGCTGCGCCGCCTCGACGGTGACTCGGCCGAGGTCGTCAACGAGGACACCGCCCGCCGCGGTGGCCTGTTCTCCCGCCTGCGCGACG
>NZ_JAALDU010000315.1 GCF_014145015.1 Dietzia sp. E1
TTCGCGATTCCGGCCACGGGGCGCTACAGTAATCCTCGTTGTCGACCGGGGTGTGGCGCAGCTTGGTAGCGCGCTTCGTTCGGGACGAAGAGGCCGTGGGTTCAAATCCCGCCACCCCGACAATGGGAGGGCCCGGATCACGTGAGTGGTCCGGGCCCTCCGCTCATTTCCCGCCGCGCGGCAGCGATCTACCGGTGCACAGCGCGGACGACACTCCGTATTCTCGTGGCATGACCTCCGAGACCGACGTCCAGAACGCCGCCACTTCCGGGGATTCCGTGCCCGAGAACGGCGCGCCGGTGCACCCCAATTTCGGCCGCATCACCACCACCGGCGCCGGGGACCCTGCCGTCGCCGCCGCACTGCAGAAGGTCCTCGACGGGACCTGGGCGGACGCGCGCGAGTTCACCCGGGACTCCATGACCCCCGACATGCTCAACCCGATCGGGCTGACCATGGAGGAGCACCGCGACCACGTCCTCGCCCAGCTCCAGCGGCTCGCGGACTCGGGGATGCCCAAGCTCGGCTTCCGCGCGGAGGACGGTGGCACGGGCGACACCGGCGGCGCGTTGACGTCGTTCGAGATGCTCGGCCACCTCGACCTGTCGCTGATGGTCAAGGCCGGCGTCCAGTGGGGCCTGTTCGGCGGCGCGATCGCCAACCTGGGCAACGCCGAGACGCGCAAGAAGTACCTGCCCGACGTCATGTCCCTGGACCTGCTGGGCTGCTTCGCCATGACCGAGATCGGTGGCGGCTCGGACGTGCAGAACCTCGAGACCACGGCGACGTACGACCGGGAGACCGGCGAGTTCGTGGTCAACACCCCCACCCCCAGCGCCGAGAAGGCGTACATCGGCAACGCGGCCCGCGACGGCCGGATGGCGGCGGTCTTCGCGCAGCTCATCACCCACGAGGACGGCGAGGAACTGCGCCACGGCGTGCACTGCCTGCTGGTGCCGATCCGGGACGAGTCGGGCAACGACCTGCCGGGCGTGCGGACCACCGACCACGGCCACAAGGGCGGCCTGCAGGGCGTGGACAACGGCCGCATCTGGTTCGACAACGTGCGTGTGCCCCGCGAGGCGCTGCTCGACCGCTTCGGTGCCGTCGACGAGAACGGCACGTACTCCTCCCCCATCGATTCGGTGGGGGCCCGCTTCTTCACCATGCTGGGCACGCTCATCCGCGGGCGCGTCTCCGTGGGGGCGGCCTCCGGCGCGGCCGCCCGAACCGCGCTGGCGATGGCCGTGCGGTACTCGCTGGTCCGTCGCCAGTTCGACCACCCGGAGACCGGTAAGGGCATCCCGCTGCTCGAGTACCGCGAGCACCAGCGCCGTCTCATGCCGCGGATCGCCCGCGCCTACGCCTACGCGTGCGCCCAGAACGCGATCATCGCCGAGCTCGACGAGTTCGAGCGGAACCCGGAGGCGTTCGACGAGGTCAAGCGGCGTGAGATGGAGACCCACGCGGCGGGCATCAAGGCCACGGTGACCGCGTTCGCCAACGACACCATCGTCGAGGCCCGTCTCGCCTGTGGCGGCGCGGGGTACATGGCGGAGAACCGGATCACCGAGCTGCGCAGGGACTGCGACGTCTTCTCGACCTTCGAGGGCGACAACGTGGTGCTCACGCAGCTCGTCGGCAAGGAGCTGCTCACCGCCTACGCGTCCGAGTTCGGGAACATGGACCAGCGCGAGACGGTGGCGTTCGCGCTCGGCACCGCCGTGGACGTGGTGCAGGAGAAGGCCCGCGCCTCGACCCTGTGGCAGAAGCTCGTCGACGCGGTGACCGACCGCGAGCACACCGATCTGCTCGACCGCGGCAACCAGCTCGAGCTGCTCGTCGACCGCGAGGAGCACCTGCTGGAGACGGTCGCCCGCCGGCTGCGCAAGGCGCAGGGCGAGGACGGTTCGGCGGCGTTCAAGGTGTTCAACTCGGCGCAGGACCACCTGCTGCAGGCCGGCCGCGCGCACATGGACAGCTGGGTGTTCGCCCGGTTCGCCGAGGCCGTGGACGCCTGCGAGGACCCGGAGGCCAAGGAGGTCCTGGGCATGCTGTGCGACCTGTACGTGCTGGACATCGTGGACCGCGACAAGGGCTGGTTCCTCGAGCACAACCGGCTCACCACCGAGCGCACCAAGGCGGCCACGGCGGCCCGTAACCGCCTGTGCACGAAGCTCGCGGGTCGCGCGCGCACGCTGGTCGACGCGTTCGCGATCCCCGAGTTCGTGTTCGAGGTCCCCATGCTCACCGACGGCGGCGTCGACACGCTGACCGATGAGCCGGCGGACGAGCACGAGGTCGCGGGCCTGGCCGACTGACCTCGCGCGACCCCGTCGTCGAGAAGAGCGTTCCGCACACGTTTCCCGAGAGGAAGGTGTGCGGAACGCTCTTCTCGTTGCGGCGGGCCCGGGCCGCCTCGACGCGGGACCGACCGGCGGGCCCGGGGCCGCAGCGGCGCGGGACCTACCGGC
>NZ_JAALDU010000316.1 GCF_014145015.1 Dietzia sp. E1
AGCCCGCGATCATCGGCCTGCTCGTGCGCGGCACGACCGACCAACTGCGCGCGGTGGCCGACCACCGCGGTGTGCGGGCGGTGGAGGCGCTGCCCCCCGACGCGGTGTACGGGCGCTTCGCCGTCCGGCCCCTGCTGCCTCAGCAGGTCGACTCGGCCCTGCCGCTCCCGGACGCCGCCCCCGTACCCCCCGCCTGACCGGCCACCGCGGGCGACCGGCGCTAGGGTTGCGCCGGTGAACGGTGAGGCGGCAGGGGAGAAGGACAGGACGGTCGCCGTCGGCATGGCGGCCGGCGTCGCGGCGTACACGCTCTGGGGGTTCTTCCCCGCGTTCTTCCCGCTGCTCGAGCCCGCCGGTGCGGTCGAGATCCTCGCCCACCGGATCGTGTGGTCGTTCGTCGTCATGACGATCGTGGTCACGCTGCTGCGCGGCTGGGGGCGGGTCCGCGCCGTGGATCGCGTCTCCTGGGCCCGCATCGGCGGCGCGGCCGTCTTCGTCTCGGCCAACTGGGGCGTCTACGTGTACGCGGTCAACTCCGAGCGGGTCACCGAGGCGGCCCTGGGGTACACCATCAACCCGCTGGTCAGCGTGCTGCTGGGCGTGATCGTCTTCCGCGAACGCCTCAGCCGCCCACAGTGGCTCGCGGTGGCCCTCGCCGTCGTCGCCGTGGGGGTCCTCACCGCCGGATACGGTCACTTCCCGTACCTGTCGGTCATCCTCGCGGTGAGCTTCGGGTTGTACGGGGTGTTCAAGAAGAAGCTGCGCGTGGACCCGGTGACCGGGATGCTCGGCGAGGTCGCGGTGACGACGCCCGTCGCGGTGGCCTTCCTGGTCTGGCTGGGTGCGTCCGGCGCGGGCACCTTCACCGGGCACGGTGCGGGGCACTCCGCGCTGCTGGCCGCCTCCGGCCTCGTCACCGTGGTGCCACTGCTGCTGTTCGCCGTCGCCGCGCAGCGCATCCCGCTGGCCACCGTCGGCATGCTGCAGTACATCGTCCCGGTGCTGCAGATGGCGTGGGGACTGCTCGTCGTGGGAGAGCGACTCGACGCCGTCCAGTGGGTGGGCTTCGCGCTCATCTGGAGCGCGGTCATCGCGTTCACGCTGGCCGGTCGCACGCCGCGCGCGGCCCGTCCTGGGGGTTCGAGGCCTGTCGGTGATCCGACCTAGACTGTGGCGGACGAGTCCGTAGGAGGAGTGCTTTCGTGGGCGATCAGTTCGTGCATCTGCACAATCACACCGAGTTCTCGATGCTCGACGGGATGGCGCAGATCGACCCGCTGTTCGCGGAGGCGTCACGTCTGGGTATGCCGGCCGTCGGGATGACCGACCACGGCAACATGTACGGCGCCTCGGACTTCTACAAGCAGGCCAAGAAGACCGGGGTCAAGCCCATCATCGGGATCGAGGCGTACGTCGCGCCCGAGTCGCGGTTCGAGAAGAAGCGCATCCTGTGGGGCGAGAAGCACCAGAAGAGTGACGACGTCGCCGGCTCCGGCGCCTACACGCACATGACGATGGTCGCCGAGAACGCCACCGGCCTGCGCAACCTGTTCCGGCTGTCCTCGCTGGCCTCGTACGAGGGGCAGCTGGGCAAGTGGGCGCGCATGGACGCGGAGATCCTCGCCGAGTACTCCGAGGGGATCATCGCCACCTCCGGCTGCCCCTCCGGCGAGATCCAGACCCGCCTGCGCCTCGGCCACATCAAGGAGGCCTACGAGGCCGCCGAGAAGTGGCAGTCGATCTTCGGCAAGGACAACTTCTTCCTCGAGCTCATGGACCACGGGATCGACATCGAGCGTCGGGTCCGCGAGGACCTGCTCAAGCTCGGTCGGGACCTGGGCATGCCGCCGCTCGTGACCAACGACTGCCACTACGTCACCCGCGAGCAGGCCCACGCCCACGAGGCCATGCTCTGCGTCCAGACCGGCAAGACGCTGGCCGACGAGAACCGCTTCAAGTTCGACGGCGACGGCTACTATCTCAAGTCCGCCCAGGAGATGCGCGCCCAGTGGGACTCCGAGGTCCCGGGCGCGTGCGACAACACCCTGTGGATCGCCGAGCGCGTCCAGCCGTACGACGACATCTGGACGCCGCGCGACCGGATGCCCAAGTTCCCCGTCCCCGAGGGCGAGACGGAGGACACGTGGCTGGCCAAGGAGGTCCACAAGGGCCTGCAGTGGCGCTTCCCCGACGGCGTGCCGCAGGAGTACATCGATCGCGCGAACTTCGAGCTCGAGGTCATCAAAGGCAAGGGGTACCCCGGTTACTTCCTCGTGGTCGGCGACCTCATCGAGCACGCCCGCTCGATCGGCATCAAGGTCGGGCCCGGCCGAGGGTCCGCCGCCGGCGCGCTGGTGGCGTACGCGCTGAAGATCACGAACATCGACCCCATCGAGCACGGCCTGCTGTTCGAGAGGTTCCTCAACCCCGAGCGGCCGTCCGCGCCCGATATCGATATCGACTTCGACGACCGGCGTCGCGGCGAGATGATCCGCTACGCGTCCGACAAGTGGGGCGCCGACAAGATCGCCCAGGTCATCACCTTCGGCACCATCAAGACCAAGGCCGCCATCAAGGACGCCGCCCGCGTCAACTTCGGCCAGCCCGGGTACGCGATCGCCGACCGCATCACCAAGGCGCTGCCGCCGGCGATCATGGCCAAGGACATCCCGCTGTCCGGCATCACCGACCCCAAGCACGAGCGGTACGGTGAGGCCACCGAGGTGCGCCAGCTCCTCGAGACAGACCCCGACGTCAAGCGGATCTACGACACCGCCCGCGGTCTCGAGGGCATGGTCCGTCAGGCCGGCGTCCACGCGTGCGCGGTGATCATGTCCTCCGAGCCACTGCTCGACGTGATCCCCATGTGGAAGCGCGCGCAGGACGGCGCCATCATCACCGGCTGGGACTACCCGTCGTGTGAGGACATCGGCCTGCTCAAGATGGACTTCCTGGGCCTGCGCAACCTCACGGTGATCGGCGACTGCCTGGAGAACATCAAGCTCAACCGCGGCGAGGAGATCGACCTCGACACGCTGAGCACGGACGACCAGGCCACCTACGACCTGCTCGCCCGCGGTGACACGCTGGGCGTGTTCCAGCTCGACTCCGGCGGCATGCGCGAGCTGCTCAAGCGGATGAAGCCCACCGGCTTCAACGACATCGTCGCCGCCCTCGCCCTGTACCGACCCGGCCCCATGGGCATGGGTACGCACTGGAACTACGCCGACCGCAAGAACGGCAAGCAGGAACTGGTGCCCATCCACCCCGAGCTGGAGGAGCCGCTCAGGGAGATCCTCGGGGAGACCCACGGCCTGATCGTCTACCAGGAGCAGATCATGGCCATCTCCCGCGAGCTCGCGGGATACACGGCCGGTGAGGCCGACGGCTTCCGTAAGGCCATGGGTAAGAAGAAGGCCGAGGTCCTGGCCGCGGAGTACGAGAAGTTCTCGGGCGGGATGTTCGAGCGCGGGTTCTCCAAGGAGGCCGTCGACGCGCTGTGGGGCACCATCGAGCCCTTCGCCTCGTACGCGTTCAACAAGTCCCACGCCGCCGGCTACGGCCTCGTGTCCTTCTGGACCGGCTACCTCAAGGCCAACTACCCGGCCGAGTACATGGCCGCGCTGCTCACCTCCGTCGGGGACGACAAGGACAAGGCCGCCCTGTACCTGTCCAACTGCCGGCAGATGGGCATCAAGGTGCTCCCGCCGTCGGTCAACGAGTCGCTGACCAACTTCGCCTCCGTCGGTAAGGACATCCGGTTCGGCCTGGGTGCCGTGCGCAACGTCGGCGCCCAGGTCGTGGACTCGATCGTCGCCGCCCGCGAGGCCAAGGGCGAGTTCACCGACTTCTCGGACTACCTCGCCAAGATCGACCAGACCGCCTGCACGAAGAAGGTCACCGAGTCGCTCATCAAGGCCGGTGCCTTCGACTCGCTCGGTCATCCGCGCAAGGGTCTGTTCCTCGTCCACGCGGACGCGGTCGAATCGGTGATGTCCACCAAGAAGGCCGAGGCCGTCGGCCAGTTCGACCTCTTCGGTGGGGGAGACGACACCGCGGCCGACGCCGGCTTCGGTGACGTGTTCGCCGTCCGCGTGCCCGACGAGGAGTGGGACACCAAGCAGAAACTGGCGCTCGAACGCGAGATGCTGGGCCTGTACGTCTCCGGCCACCCGCTCGACGGGCTCGAGGCCGCACTGGAGGCCAAGACCGACACGAACATCGCCACGATCCACGAGGGCGAGCTGGCGCACGGCACCGCCGTGACCATCGGCGGGATCATCTCCGGTGTCGACCGGCGGGTGAACAAGAACGGCGAGCCGTGGGCGATCGTGACGATCGAGGACTTCAACGGCAGTGTCGAGGTGCTGTTCTTCCCCAAGACCTACCGGATCGCGGCCCTCGACATCGCCGAGGACGCGGTCGTGCTGGTCAAGGCGAGGATCAACATCCGTGAGGACCGCGTGTCGGTCTTCGGCGACACCCTCGAGGTGCCGGACCTGGTCGTCGGCGGCAACGGCGCGCCCCTCGCGCTGACGCTCCAGACGCGGATGTGCACCATCGAGACCGTCACCGCGCTCAAGCAGGTCCTGGTCCGTCACCCCGGCCCCTCGGACGTCCATCTGCGGTTGGTCAACGGCAACTCCTCGACCGTCCTGCGGCTCGACGACCAACTGCGGGTCGAGACGTCGTCCTCCCTCATGGGGGACCTCAAGGCGCTACTCGGCGCCGGCTGCCTCGCGGGCTGACCGCGGCCGCCCGGCGCACGCGTGTCGCGCCGGGTGCCGCGCGCCGCTGCGCACGCGGTGACCGGTTGGCGGTGATCGCGGGGGCGGTGGGACACTGGTGGTTGTGACCGCCACCGAACCCGCGCCCACCCAGGTCGTGACCACCGACGACATCGACGCCGCAGCCCGCCGGATCGGCGAGGTCATCCGGTCGACCGACCTGCAGGCCAGCGAGCGGCTCAGCGAGCAGACCGGCGCGCGCATCCTGCTCAAGCGGGAGGACCAGCAGGCGGTTCGTTCCTACAAGATCCGCGGCGCGTACAACCTCATGGCGCAGTTGACCGGCGACGAGCGCAGCGCGGGCGTGGTCACGGCCAGCGCCGGTAACCACGCCCAGGGCGTGGCGTTCGCGTGCCGGGTCCTCGGGATCAACGGCCGCATCTACGTGCCGACCAACACGCCCAAGCAGAAGCGCGACAGGATTCTCGCCCACGGTCGCAGCTGGGTCGAACTCGTGGTGACCGGCACGAACTTCGACGCCGCGCAGGCGGCTGCCCGCGCGGACGCCCAGCGCACCGGGGCGACGATGGTGCCGCCGTTCGACCACCCCGACACGATGGCCGGGCAGGGCACGATCGCCGCCGAGATCCTCGCGCAGCTCGACGAGGTGCCCGACGCCGTGGTGGTCCCGGTCGGTGGCGGCGGACTGGCCGGGGGCATCGCGACCTATCTGGCCGAGTACGCGCCGGACTGCAAGATCATCGCCGTCGAGCCCGCCGGCGCCCCCTCGCTGACGAGGGCACTGGAGGCGGGGGAGCCCGTCACCCTCGACACGGTCGACACCTTCGTCGACGGCGCCTCCGTCGCCCGGCTCGGTGACTTCCCATTCGGTGTCATCTCCTCGATGACCGAGCGGATCCAGGTCCTCACGGTGGACGAGGGCGCGGTGTGCACGGAGATGTTGGAGCTGTACCAGAACGAGGGGATCATCTGTGAGCCCGCCGGCGCGCTGGCGGTGACGGCTCTCCACCAGCTCGACATCGACGAGGGCGCCACTGTCGTCTGCATCGTCTCCGGCGGGAACAACGACGTCTCGCGGTACAGCGAGATCATCGAGCGATCCCTCGTCCACAAGGGGCTCAAGCACTACTTCCTGGTGAAGTTCCCGCAGGAGCCGGGCCAGCTGCGTCGCTTCCTCGACGAGGTCCTGGGTCCCGAGGACGACATCACGCTGTTCGAGTACCTCAAGCGCAACAACCGCGAGTTCGGCGCGGCACTGGTGGGCATCGAGCTCGGGTCGGCCACCGGCCTGCACTCGCTGCTCGAGCGTATGGACGCCTCCCGCATCGACTGCGAGCGCCTCGAACCCGGCACCGCCGCGTACGAATACCTGACCTGAGCGGGCGGGGCGTGGCTGACGGCGTCGGACCCGGATAGACGGGGCGGCCCCTGCCGGACGAGCGCTCGTCCGGCAGGGGCCTATTGCCCGGCATGTGCCCCGGGGTCGGGCCGGAAAACTCAGCCGAGCCGCGGGTTCATCGTGGTCACTCCGCCGGAGCGGCCGAGCCCTCGGCGCCGCCGAGCGCGCCGAAGAGGTTCGCGATCGAGCCCTCCGGGATCTCGCCCAGCGACGCGGTGGCTCCGCCCTCCTCAGCCGACGCCGACTCGATCGAGCCGCTGATCACCTCTCCGAACCCGTCCGGGTCGATGACGCCGGCGAGATCGCCGATCGAACCGGACGATCCCTGGGCGGCCTCGACCGCGGTCGCGATGGAACCCGGGGCGAGAAGACCCGCGATCGAACCGGCACTGCCGGTGTCGACCCCACCCTCACCGGTCAGGGACCCCTCGACCGAAGCCCCGAGGGCCTGAAGGTCGAAGATGGTGAGCAGCGAACCGAAGTCCAGGCTGCCCTCCTGGGCGTTGGCCGCGGGCGCGCCGAACGCGACCGCGAGTCCGAGGGCGCCGGCGACAGCAGCCGACTTCGTGATTATCCGAGCAGAGATGGTAGCCATCTAGTTCCCCCTAGGTGTGGCGTACGGAGCCCCCGCCCCTCGCGAGGGCTTGTGCCCCGAGTCCGGAGCGGCGCCAACATTACAATCCTGTCGCGTGATTGCCAACACATTTCCGCCTACCTGAGCGGAAGTGGAAAACTAGCTCTACCAGGCTAAATAACCCGGCGAAGCGAACGGGGATTCGATCCGCCGGTGTGCGGACCAACCCGCGCGTTAGCGGGTCCGCACCACCGCGAATCCGAACGCCTGGCAGGAGACCGAGTCCGTGTCGGCCACCGCGCCCGAGGCGAAGACCGCCTCGCCGGCCAGCGGGACCCGGCACGGCTCGGGACCCAGGTTCACCACCAACGCCAACGATCCACGATGGACCACCAGCCAGCGATCGTCGTCGGCCTCCACACCGCACTCCACGCGGACAGGCCCCAGCCACGGATCGCTGAGCTCCGGCTCCGCCTTGCGCAGGGCGATCAGCGCGCGATAGACGCGCAGGATCTCGGCGTGCTCATCGGCTGCCTGCTCCGAGCGGTCGAGCACCGAGCGGCGGAACGTCTCCGGATCCTGCGGATCCGCCACGGTATCGGGATCCCAACCCATGGCCGCGAACTCGCGCGTCCGTCCCTGCCGCACCGCCTCGGCCAGCTCCGGCTCGGGATGCGAGGTGAAGAAGCAGAACGGCGTCCGCGCACCCCACTCCTCGCCCTGGAACAGCATCGGCGTGAACGGCGAACACAGCACGATCGCGGCCTTGGCCAGCTGCTGCTGCGGCGTGAGGTTCATCGACGGCCGATCGCCGGCCGCGCGATTTCCCACCTGGTCGTGGGTCAGCGTGTAGGCGACGAACCGACTGCCCGGCACCCGGTCCACGTCCAGCGGCCGCCCGTGCACACGACCCCGGAAGGTCGAATAGGTTCCCGCGTGCAGGAAGGCGCCCGTGAGCACCTGCCGCAACGACTCGAGCGACCCGTAGTCCACGTAGTAGCCCTGCCGCTCGCCGGAGACGGCGGCGTGGACGGCGTGGTGCACGTCGTCGTCCCACTGCCCGTCCAGGCCGAGCCCGCCGGCCTCCCGCGCGGTGACGGTCCGCGGATCGTTCTGGTCGGACTCGGCGATGAGCGACAGCGGCCGCCCGAGATGGGCGGACAGCGACTCGACCTCCACCGCCAACTGCTCCAGCAGGTGCACGGCCGACGCGTCGTGCAGCGCGTGCACGGCGTCGAGGCGCAGTGCGTCGACGTGGAACTCGTCGAACCAGCGCAGCGCGTTGTCGATGATGTAGCGCCGCACCTCGCCCGAGTGCTCGCCGTCGAGGTTGAGCCCCGACCCCCACGGGCCGTCGGCCGACGACAGGTACGGCCCGAACTCCGGGAGGTAGTTCCCTGACGGGCCCAGATGGTTGTAGACCACGTCCAGGCACACCGCCAGGCCGCGCGCGTGGCAGGCGTCCACGAACTGCTGGAACGCGTCCGGCCCGCCGTACGGTTCGTGCACCGCGAACCACGCCACCCCGTCGTAACCCCAGCCGTACTCGCCGTTAAATGCGTTGAGGGGCATCACCTCGACCATGTCCACCCCCAGCTCGACCAGCTCGTCGAGGTGCTCGATCGCACTGATCAGCGTCCCGCCGGGCGAGAAGGTGCCCACATGCATCTCGTAGATCACCGACCCGGCCAGCTGCCGGCCGGTCCACGCCGCGTCCGTCCAGCGGGACGGGTCGAGGCGGTGGACCCGCGACAGCCCGTGCACCCCGTCCGGCTGACGCGTCGACCGCGGGTCGGGCCGGGGCGGGCTGACCTCGTCGTCGTCGCCGGTCACCACGAACCCGTAGTCCCTGCCCTGTTCCCGGGGGACGCCGCACGTCCACCAGCCGTCCGCGGCGCGCCGCAAGGGGACGGGGTCGGCGTCGGGGGAGTCCAGGACCAGCCCGACCGCGCGTGCCTCCGGTGCCCAGACGGAGAACATGTCGGCGCCGGTGGCCGTGGGCGAGGTCGATTCGCTGGGAGAGGTCACACCGCCCAGCGTAGGGAAAACCGGTGCCCGCGGGGAGGGGGCGGGTCGGACCGCCGCGCCACGTCGCCGCCACCGGGCGCGATACTGGGGGCATGACCGCATCGCCGCCCGTGCTCAGGCTCTCCGCCGGACCGGACGTGACGGGGGAGTACGAGGAGAAGCGCTCCAGGTTCGTGGCGGTGTTGAGACGGTGCGACGACGAGGAGGACGCCCGCGCCCTGATCGCCGACCTCCGCTCCGCGCATCCGGCGGCCCGCCACCACTGCAGTGCCTTCATCGTGGGCGACCCCGGGGCCGGCCTGATCGAGCGGACCAACGACGACGGCGAACCCTCCGGCACCGCCGGGACCCCCATGCTGGACGTCCTGCGGGGAAGCGGGCTGACCGGCGTGTGCGCGGTGGTGGTCCGGTGGTTCGGCGGCACCAAGCTCGGCACCGGCGGCCTCGCGCGCGCCTACTCCGCCGCCGTGAGCGATGCCGTCGAGCAGGCGTGGCGCGACGGACGCGTCGTGGAGGTGACCCGGACCCCCGCGTGGACGACCGCGGTCGACCACTCCGTCGCCGGCGGACTCGAGGCGGCGCTGCGCTCGGCCGGCGTCCGCGTCCTCGACGTGGACTACGGCCGCCGCGTGACGCTCACGGTCGCGGGGGAGTTCGACGTGATCGGGCCGATCCCGGCCGCCCGGACGTCCGGGGGCGCCGAGTGGGAAACGGCAGGTGTGGCCACGACCGAGGACGCGGCGACCCGCCGGAATATGGGATCCTGAACGTATGAGCATGCAGCCCTACCAGCCGAACTCGATCGAGCTCCAGAAGCAGCAGGTCCGCAAGGACGCGCGGAACACGGCGATCGCGCTGGGTGTGACTGTGGTGTCGCTGCCGATCGCGCTGTTCGCGAGCTCGTTCTTCACTCTGGTGGCGATCATCGCCGGGATCCTGACGATCTACCACGGCAACAAGGTCCGCAAGGCCATCTCCGGCAAGCCGGACCAGAAGCGCGAGCTGTACTGAGCCGTCGCGGCCGTCTCGGCCGTCCCAGTTGTCTCAGCCGTGGCGGCGCACGACGTCGCCGAGGTCCGCGCGCTCGGTGCGGAAGGTGTTGGCCGGATGGTTCTCGTCCGCGTAGCCGAAGGCGATCCCGCACACGATGAGCCGGTCCTCCGGGATCGACAGGTGCTCGCGGACCGCGTCCGAGTACAGGGCGATCGCGGCCTGCGCGCACGTCGCCACGCCCAGTGAGGTGGCCGCGGCCAGGAACGTCGACACGTACCCGCCGCAGTCGACCGCGCCGTAGGTGCCCAGGCCCGCATCCGAGGTGATGATCGCGACGTGGGGGGCGCCGAAGAACCGGTAGTTCTCGAGCATCTGGCGCATCCGGGCCTCCTGGTCCGACCGCTCGATGCCCAGCGCGGTGTAGAGACCGTAGCCGCTGGCCCGGCGGCGGTCCCCGTACACGCCGTCGTACCGCTCCGGCGCCGGGAAGTCCGACCGCATGTCGTTGGACAGCACGTGCTCGGTGAGGTGCCTGCTGAACGCGGCCGTCGCGTCCCCGGTCACGAGGTCGACCTGCCAGGCCTGCGAGTTGCACCACGACGCCGTGCGCTGGGCCATCCGCAGGATCTGCTCGATCGTCTCCTCCGGCACGGGCTCCGGGGTGAAGCCGCGGCAACTGTAGCGCTCGTCGAGGATCCGCTCGAGCGTGGCGGCGGCGTCGAGAGTGGCCGGGGCGATCGAGGCGGCGTCGGTCATGGGTCCTCCAGAGGGAACGCGCGGAAGTGTGACCCCAGTCTCGCACGGCGCCCCGGCCGGCGGTGCGGGCCGGCCGGGCCCTCCGACGATCTGCCCCTCGGATCGTCATCCGCCCTAGGAACTCATGGAGCAACTCGCAATCCGAGGGGCAGAACGCCGACGGCCGCGTCGGATGCCCACGGCGGCCACCGCTGGATGCCCACGCTGGCGGGACTTTCAGCTGTCCGGGGCCCGGATCGTGAGGGTCCGGCTCCCACGGCGGGAACTCGTCCACTCGCCGTCCCGACGGCGGCGATGAGGCAGGTCAGTCGGCTGCCCGCACACAGTCACAGGCGCCGGCGTGATCCACAGGAGAAGGAGTCGAGCACCGGGACGGGCCGGAACCGGCCGGATGAGCACCGAGGATCTGACCATGGCTACTTTCGATGACCTGCGAGCACTTCTCCACACGACTGAGCAGTTGATGGCGGCCGGATTCAGCACCCAGTCGCTCGGTCGAGCGGTCGCCTCGGGCGATCTCATCCGTTTGCGGCCCGGCTTCTACGTTGACCGTTCCACGCGAGAGCTCGGGCGAGAGGAGCGGCACCTGCTCATGGTGCTGGCGGCGGACCGCGCCCTCGGATGCCCGGTGTTCACCCACTGGTCGGCAGCGCTCGTCCTGGGTCTGCCGGATTGGGATCTACCACTCGGAACCGTGTCGTTGTCCCGCGCCGGGCACGCCCAGAGATCTCGTACCACCAGGCTGACCAGGCATGACGTGACCCCGCTGGCGGAAGACGACGTCCACGTGGTCGACGGACTCCGCGTGACCCGTCCAGAACGCACCATCGTGGACGTGGCCAGGTCGTGCGCACTACCGGCGAGCGTGGCAGTCGCAGATGCGGCTTTCAAGGCGGAGGTGGTCACCGCGGCCTCCGTGGACGACGCGCTGAGCCGCGCAGCTGGTAGGTCCGGCGTCAAACGCGCGCGGGCCGCGATGGCTCGGGTCGATGCCCGCAGCGAGAGCGTCGCGGAGACCCGCAGTCGCCTGATCTTCGAGGACTACGGCCTCCCCGAGCCTCAAACACAAGTCGACATCTTCGATACCCACGGTAACTTCGTCGCTCGCGTGGACTTCCTCTGGCCAGAGCTCGGTCTGATCGGCGAATGCGACGGTTTCGGCAAGTACCTCGATGGCGCGGACGCGACAGAGGCCCGGCGCCGACTGGGGGCGGAGAAGGATCGCGATGCCGCGCTCATGGCTCTGGGCTACCGGGTGCTCCACTGGCGCTGGGCGGATCTCGACAGGCCTCGGCTGCTGGCGCAGCGCCTTCGGAGCGTGATGTACCCGGCCGCCGCCTGACTACGCCGCCTGACGGTCACGATCCGCCCTTCTCGCCTTGATCCGCCCTTGGAACCTTGATCCGCCCTCCGGAAATCGATCCGCCCTAAGAACTCCGAGGGCAGATCGTCATCCGAGGGGCGGGTCACCAAGCGAAGGGCGGATCGCCTTCATGAGACCGCGCGGGACGCCTAGAGGCCCCGGACGCGGTTATCCTCGGGCCATGGGTGTGCGGGTGGACGCGTGGACGTGGTCGGTGCGACTGTTCCCGTCGCGGACCAAGGCGGCGGCCGCCTGCCGGGGTGGCCACGTCAAGGTCAACGGCGAGGCGGTGCAGCCGTCCAAGAACGTCGTGCCCGGAGACCGCGTCCAGGTGACGGGCGCACTCGGCCGGATCCGCATCCTCGAGGTGGTCGAGACGGTGAGCAAGCGGGTCGGGGCTCCGGTGGCGGCGACCTGCTACATCGACCACTCGCCCCCGCCGCCGCCCAAGGAGATCCTGGCCTCGCAGCCGCGACGGGATCGCGGCGCGGGCCGACCCACCAAGCGCGAGCGGCGGGAGACCGACAGGCTGCTGGGCCGCGGCTGACCCAACCCGACCCGACCCAGCCCGCCCTGACCCAGCCCGCACTGACCGTCCCGAGACGCCGGCCGCCCCGCCTCAGTCCTCGCGGACGATCACCACGACGGGCGAGGCGCTGAGCAGTTCGCCCACGTCCACGCGCCCGGAGATCGTCGTGCCGTCCGGCCGCACCGCCCATGCTCCGTCGGGGAGCAGGATGGTGGTGCCGTCGAGATCGCCGGCGCCGAGCACCGCCGTCCGCCGCCGGGCGATGAGACCGAC
>NZ_JAALDU010000317.1 GCF_014145015.1 Dietzia sp. E1
CCCACTCCGCCCCGGGCCACGCCGCGCCCGACCACTCCGTGGCCAGGCCCGCGGCCAGCGCGACGCCGGAGGATGCCGGGACGAGAACGGCCGGATCCCGCCACCACGGGCGGGCCTCCTCGTCGTGGTCGCCGGGGTCCGGGGCGTCGCAGCCGCACGCGGAGGTCACGACGGCCTGCAGGTGGGGCAGTCGGAGACCACGCACTCGGCGTCGGTGTCCACGGCAAGCGTCACGTCAAGGAGGTCGCGGAGCGAGGCGGCGAGGTGGGGATCGGAGATCTCGTAGCGCATCTGCCGTCCCTCGGGTGCGGCCACGACGATGCCGCAGTCCCGCAGGCAGCCCAGGTGGTTGGAGACGTTCGGTCGGGTGAGGTCGAGCTCGCGTGCGAGGCCGGCCGGGTAGCGGGGCCCATCGAGCAGGCACAGCAAGATCCGGGACCTGGTCGGGTCGGCCATCGCCCGGCCCAGCCGGTTCATCACGTCGAGGCGCGTCTCAATGGTCAGCACGCACTGAACTATACAGCGCTCGCTGAACAATGACGGGAGTCAGGCGGTGGCGGGGCGGCCGATGTCCGGGCGGGCGTCGCCGAAGGTCTCCTTGCGCTCGCGGTCGCGGACCCGCTCGCCCCACGCGTCGAGCCGGGCGCGGCCGAACGGCGTGCGGTAGCGCAGCGTGTTGAGCGCGACGAGGTAGGCGTGGGCCCACGGCGGACGGGCGGGCAGACCGAACTCGCGCATCGACTCGCGGCCCAGCAGCACGGTGAGCATGCTCAGCAGCCGTTCGTGACCCACGCGGGCGCGCAGGCGGGGGAACGGGCCGCTGCGATGCCGCGTGCGCTGCGCCTCGACCAGCGCCTGCGTGAGCTGCGGGCCCGCCTCGGACAGCCCGGCCTGTGCGAGGAGGATGTGGTAGTTGATGCGGTGGCGCTCGCTCTCGCGCTCGACGAGGAAGTCGTCGTCGACCCCGAGCAGCCAGCCGACGTAGCGCCACACGTGCATGACGTCGGCCGAGTCCTGGCGGCTCACCGGCACGCCGAGCGTTCGCACGCCCAGCAGGACGACGGCGTCGAACAGGCCCAGGGTGGCGGCGAGGTCGCTCTGGTTGATCGGCAGGCCCCAGCGGCCCGTGTCCCAGCGTGGCTCCATGGCGTGGTTGACCACCGCGTGCATCGCCCGCACGTGACCGGTGAGCCGCCACGCCTCGCCGCCCGGGCGCAGCCCGTCGGGGATCGACAGCGACATGGTCCAGTGGCTGGTCTCGGCCAGTCGCCGCAGGGTCGTGTTGCCGGTCAGGCCGCCGGTCGCCACGAGCAGATCGGTGGGGCCGCCGAAGCGGTAGCCGCCGATGAGCGAAAGCTGCAGAAGGATGTCGGCGGCGTTCTGGCCCAGCCGCAGGTAGACCTTCTGCCCACGCTCGATCTTCTCCCAGTCGACCCAGTCCGGCGTGTCCTCGAGCCGGGCGATGTACTCGCGCAGGACGGCCGGAGCGTCCTCGGACAGGCCGGCCGTGCCGGTGGTCAGGGCCTCGTCGAGCTGGCGGCGGCTCACGGCGCCGGGCTCGCCGGAGCGCAGGCGCATCGCGGCGGCCAGCTTGTTGCCGAGCTCGTCACGCTCGAGGTAGCCGCGGCCGAGGCGGTCCATGAGCTGCTCGTCGACCTCGTGCACGCGCGCGACGGCCTTGAGTGTGCGACCGATGCGGCGCGAGCGGTCCTCGGCCTCGCGGAAGCGTGTGGGGTACGGCGAGTGCGCGGTGGTGTGGAGTTCAGGCGCTGCGGTCATGCCACGACTATGACGCGAGTATTTACTCGCATACAATTCGCGTTCATGAGAAGGGTGCCCAAGCAGGCCAGATCCCGCGCGATGGTCGAGCGGATCGTGGAGGCGGCTCGCGTCGTGCTCGTGCGCGACGGGTACGAGTCCTTCACCACGAACCGCGTGGCCGACGAGGCCGAGGTGAGCCCGGGATCGCTGTATCAGTACTTCCCCGACAAGTCGGCGCTGGTCACGGTGGTGATGGATCGGTGGTCGGCGGAGATCTCCGACCGCGTCGCGGCCTCGCTCGCCGCCTCCGGACCGGTCGACGTGCAGGACCCGGCCGCGGTCCGCGGAATCGCCGACGCCTTGCTGTCCGCCCTGGAGGCGGACGCCGGGCTGCTGCGGATCGTGTGGGAAGAACTGCCCGCGGTGCGCCACCGGGCCGCGCAGCACGCGCTGGAAACGCGCGTCCGCGAGCTGCTTGCCGTGTACCTCTCCGCGGCCGGCCTGCGCTCGGCGGACCCGGCGGCGCGGGCCTGGGTGATCGTCATGGCCGTGGAGAACATCGCCGTCCGCTGGGTGCTCGACCGGCCCGCCATCAGCCGGGAGGCCCTGCTCGACGAGCTCACCGCGCTCGCCGGCGGGTTCGGGTCCGTGTGAGGTGAGCATCACGGCCGGCCCGCCGCGAATCGGGGGATACCCCGACGCGCTGCGGAACCGGGCTCCGGCAGGATGGCAGGCGATGCCCACCCTGACCCCCCGCGCCACCGCGAGCCTCGCGGGACTGCTCGCGACCGTCGTCTTGTCGTCGTCGTGCTCCTATGAGGCCACCCGCGAGGCGCCCATCCCCATCCCCCCGGGCATCCCGCCGGCCGCCGGGGCGCCCGTGCCGACCATCGACATCAACGCCCCCGGCCGGACGTCCGACCAGCTGCGCGAGTGGGCGGCCGGCCTCAACGAGCCGATGAACATCCCCGTCCGCGCCCTGGCCGCCTACGGCAACGCCGCCGAGACCATGCGACAGACCCGACCCGAGTGCAACCTCGCCTGGACGACGCTCGCGGGTATCGGGCACGTGGAGACGCGGCACGGCCGGTACCGCGGGGCGATGTTGAACGACGACGGCTACGCGCTCCCGCCGATCATCGGGATCAAACTCGACGGGTCGCCCGGCTTTGCCGACATCCCCGACACCGACGGCGGGCGCTGGGACGGCGACACCGAACACGACCGCGCCGTGGGGCCCATGCAGTTCATCCCCGAGTCGTGGAACAAATACGGCCGCGACGCCAACGGCGACGGGGTGGCCGACCCCAACCAGATCGACGACGCCGCCGTGGCCGCCGCGCGCCTGCTCTGCGAGACCGGGGGAGACCTCTCGGTGGCCGAGAACTGGCAGCGCGCCGTGCTGGCCTACAACGCCTCGCGCGAGTACGTCATGGACGTGCGCGACGCCGCGGCCGCGTACTCGGTGGGGACGACGGCGCCGTAGGGCGTCACCCGGCGGGGCGGACGGGCCGGTAGCGCACCGCCACCGACCCCGACCGGAAGCCGATCCGGTCCACCAACCGCAGCTCGACGCGTTCGCGCAGCCCCGCCATGAGTGTGGGGCCGTGGCCGGCGAGGACGGGCTGCACGACGAACTCGTACTCGTCGATCAGTCCCAGGTTGGCCAGCGCGAGCGGCAACGTCACGCCGCCCACCCACAGGCCCAGACCCGGCCGGGCCTTGAGCTCCCGCACCGCGGTCCCGAGGTCGCCGCGGAGCAGCTCGGCGTTCCAGTCGACCCGGTCGAGGGTGCTGGAGACGACGTACTTGGGCGTGCGGTCGATGGCCTCGGCGAACGGGATCTCCCACGGCTGCATCCAGTCCGGCCACACACCCGACTCGGGACGCCGCCACGCGGACTCCATGAGCTCGTAGGTGACGCGGCCCAGCAACAGGGCGTCCGCGGCGGCCATCTGCTCGGTCCAGAAGCGCATCGACTCCTCGTCGGGCATGACCCCGGCCTCGTGGTCCACACACCCGTCGAGGGTGACGTTGATCGAGTAGCGCAGAGGTCTCATCTCGCAGCCCCGTTCGCGAAGTCCGGTGAGGTCGAAACTAGCACCGCGACCGCCTGAGTGCGGCGGTGAAATCGGCCGCTGGCATAGAGTCGTCGGGGCCCCTGGGCCGACCTCATCTACCCTGGGCCGACCTCACCTACAGCGGGAGTTGCGCACC
>NZ_JAALDU010000318.1 GCF_014145015.1 Dietzia sp. E1
GACTCCCCGAGCGAGGCGGCCGCCGCGAGGTGGCGCGCCGCCAGCCGCACCCCGGCGTCGATCACCACGTCGCCGGCGCGGACGTCGTCCCCCGGGCGGCGGATGAACTCGCCCGGCGACCGCGGCGCCACCACCAGCACCGCAGTGGGGTCGGTGTCGCTCACCCTCGTGTCCTCGACCGGCACCACACAATCCGCGCCCTCGGGCACGGGCGCGCCGGTCATCACCTTGCAGGCCTCGTCGTCGTCGACCCCGGGACCCCGACCGTCACCGGCGTGCACCGCCCCGACCACCCGCAGCCGCGCCGGCGAGTCGGGTCCCGCCCCGGCCACGTCCGCCGACCGCACCGCGTACCCGTCCATCTGCGAGTTCACGAACAGCGGCAGATCCACCGACGCCCGCAACGCCACCGCCAGGACCGAGTCCGCACATGTCGCCAGCGGCAGGTGCGTGCTCCGCGCCGCCCGCTCCAACACCGGCGTCAGGTGCGCGCGCAGCAGCTCGCGGTACTCGGCGGGGGACGGGCGGTCGGGCCGGTCGGGCAGGGAACTCATGTCCCCACGGTAACCGCGTTGTACTGTGCCTACGGCCCGCGCGGGTGCGGTCGGGCGCAGCGAGAGTGGGGAAGAAGTGGGTCTCTGGTCGGTACACGGCGACGGCAGGAACATCCGACCCGGTGAGGTGGTCGCCCCCATGGAGCGGCTGAGCTGGCCGCGCACCATCGGGATCGGCGCGCAGCACGTGGTGTCGATGTTCGGCGCGACGTTCGTCTTCCCCATCATCATGGGCCTCAACCCGCAGCTGGCGATCCTCTTCTCCGGCGTGTGCACCCTGTTGTTCCTCGCCGTGGTCAAGGGCCGCGTGCCCAGCTACCTCGGCACCTCCGTGGCGTTCGTCGGTGCCGTGGCCGCGATCCGCGCGCAGGGCGGGACGAGCGCCGAGGTCACCGGCGCGATGCTCGTGGCGGGCGCGACGCTGCTGGTCGTCGGCGTGCTCGTGCACCTCGTCGGCGGGCGCGTGGTCACGGCGGTGCTGCCGCCCGTGGTCACCGGCGCGGTCGTGATGCTGCTCGGCTTCAACCTCGCGCCGGTCGTCGCCGACACGTACTGGCCGCAGGACCAGTGGGTCGCGCTGGCGGTGATGGTGGTCCTCATCGGGATGACCGTCGGGCTCAAGGGCTTCGCGGGGCGCATCGCGATCTTCCTCGCCCTCATCTTCGGCTACGTCCTGTCCTGGGTGCTCGACCTGGTCACCGGCCCCATCACCTCCCTCGACGCCGACTCCGGCGAGGTGACCGAGCACCTGCGCGTCGACTGGTCGGGCGTGTGGGACGCGCCGTGGATCGGCCTGCCGCCGATGACCGACGAGGCTGCCGGCGTGGTGGGCATCCACGCGCCGAGCTTCTCGCTGGCGTTCGTGCTGCTGGTGGTGCCGGGCGTCATCGCGCTCATCGCCGAGAACGCCGGGCACGTCAAGGCGATCGGGGAGATCACGCGGACCGAGACCGACGGCCTGATGGGCCGCGCCCTCGCCGCGGACGGTGCGGGGACCGTGCTGGCCACGTCGTTCGGCGGGTCGGCGACGACGACGTACGCCGAGAACATCGGTGTGATGGCCGCGACCAAGGTGTACTCGACGGCCGCGTACGTGGTGGCCGCGCTGACCGCGATAGTGCTGGGGTGTTCCCCCAAGCTGGGTGCGGTGATCTCCGCGACCCCGGGCGGTGTGCTGGGCGGCATCACGGTGGTGCTCTACGGGATGATCGGCCTGCTCGGCGCCAAGATCTGGAAGGAGAACCGGGTCGATTTCGGTAACCCGCTCAACCTGGTGCCGGTCGCGGCGGGCGTGGTGATCGCGATCGGCGACACGACCCTGCAGATCACCGACGACTTCCAGCTCGGCGGCATCGCCCTGGGCACCCTCGTGGTGGTGCTCGGCTACCACCTCGGCCGGGCGATAGCGCCGCACCTGCGCGCGCAGGCCGAGCGCGACGAGGTCCACGAACTCACGTTGCTCGGGCCCAATCCGGACGTCACGGTTCCGCAGCGGCGGCCGGACGACGAGTGAGCGGGGCACGGCGCGGGCCCCTACACTCGGGGCCACCTACACCGTAGAGGGGAGGTGGCCGCCGTGACCGTCCCGGACACCCGCCGCGCACCGGGCGCGGGACCGCACACACGCCCCGCGACGCCGCTGCTCGTCGACTCCTTCGGCCGCGTCGCCCGGGACCTGCGGGTCTCGCTCACCGAGAAGTGCTCGCTGCGTTGCACGTACTGCATGCCCGAGGAGGGCCTGCCGCCGATCCCCGACGCCGCGCGGATGACGGCCGACGAGGTGATCCGGTTGGTCGCGCTGGCGCACCGCGAGCTCGGCGTGCACGAGGTCCGCTTCACCGGGGGCGAGCCGCTCATGCGGTCCGACCTCGAGCGCATCATCGCCGGCACCCGTGAGGCCTGCCCGGACCTGCCCATCGCCATGACCTCCAACGGGGTCGGCCTCGAGCACCGCGTCGGTCGGCTCGTCGAGGCCGGGCTGGACCGCATCAACATCTCGCTCGACACGGTCGACCGCGCCGAGTTCGCCGAGCTGACCCGCCGCGACCGGCTGCCCTCGGTCCTGCGCGGCGTGCGGGCCGCCGTCGAGGCAGGGTTGGATCCGGTCAAGGTCAACGCGGTGCCGCTGCGCGCGACCCTGCACGGCGCGCCCGACCTGCTGGAGTGGGCGCTCGCCGAGGGCGTGCAGCTGCGGTTCATCGAGGAGATGCCACTCGACGCCGAGGCCACCTGGTCACGCGCGGAGATGGTCACCGCCGCCGACGTGCTGGACTCGCTGCGGACCCGGTTCGAGCTGGTCCCCGCGGGGCGCGAGGACCCGTCGGCGCCGGCC
>NZ_JAALDU010000031.1 GCF_014145015.1 Dietzia sp. E1
GGGTGGCGGCGCGGTGCGGGGCGCGCGGCGGTGCCGGACGGGGCGACGGGGGAGCGGCGGGGCCGCCTCAGTCGGCCTGGGCTTCCTTCTCCGCCAGCCACAGGTAGGCGGTGAGCATCCGCTTGAGCTCGGTGACGGTCGCGTCGTGCATGTCCTCGCCGCCGGCGGAGCCGACGGTGTCACCCGCTTCGCCGCCGGGCACCGGGCCGGCGCTGACGGAGAAGTTCAGCATCGAGTAGGCCACGTGCACCAACACCTCGGCCATGAACGCGCGGCGTTCCCGCTCGGTGGCGGGCATGAGCGGCGCGAGGACGCTGGCGATCATCCGGGCGATCTCGCGCTCGTTCACGGCGGCCGTGGCCCGCGTGGCGGGAGTGGCCTGCGTGGCCAGCCAGACCGCGCGCCGGGACGGATCCCGGAGCCACAGGTCGGCCAGATGGTCGAGGAAGTCGTTGAGCAGCTCCGGCCAGTCCAGCGCGGGGATCTTCTGCGCGAAGCGCTCGACCTCCTCGATCACCCCGTGCGCGTCCTGGCGGTCGAGCTCGCAGACCAGGACGTACTTGTTGGCGAAGAACTGGTACAGCGTCCCGATGGGCACGCCCGCGCGCGACGCCACCTCCTCGCAGGTGAACGAGTCGAAGCCGACCTCGACCAGCACTTCCCGGGCCGACGACAGGAGTGCCTGGAACTTCCGGCGGCTGCGCTCCTGGATCGGTCGGCGGCGGGGGACGAGGATGTTCGGTTCGTCCTGGACGGCCTCGTCGGTGATATCCCGTGACGGCTCGTGGGCGCGCTCGGACGATTCGGTCGGCATGGGTGGTTCAGCCCTCCGCCGGCTGCGGCTCGGGGAGCTCCACACCGAGCAGCTTGGCGACCATCGCCACGTGCCCCTTCGCGCGGACGTTGTACCGGGCCATCGAGATGGTGCCGTCCGACTCCACCACGAAGGTCGAGCGGATCACTCCCATGACGGTCTTGCCGTAGTTCTTCTTCTCGCCGAAGGCGCCCCACTCGGTGAGCATCGTCTTGTCGGGATCGGACAGGAGCGGGAACGTGATGCCGTACTTGTCCCGGAACCGGGCCAGCTTCTCGGGCGCGTCGGGGGAGACGCCGACGACGCCCATGCCCGCGTCCCGCAGCTGCTGGAGGGCGTTCTCGAAGTCCACGGTCTCGGTTGTGCACCCCGGCGTCATGGCGGCGGGGTAGACGTAGACGAGCACCTTCCCGTGCTCCGCGAGGAGGTCCTGCAACGACGTGGGCGTGCCGTCGGCGTCGGGGAGGGTGAACGCGGGGGCCGGCTGGCCCACCTCGAGCCGTGGTGTGGTCACCGGTGCTCCTGGGGTCGAGTCGGGGCGTCGGACCCTCCCAACCTATCCGATGCACCGGCGCTCGGGCGCGGATCCAGTCGGTGTGCAGTAGCGTGGGCGTGGTCAAGACCCGCGGGGCACCCGCGGACGAGCGATCGACGGAGGTCTCGTGTCCAGGAGTTACGACAGCATCGAGGGCGATATCGCCAAGGCGCGTGACGATCTCGCGACGACCTTGGACGAGATCATCGACCGGGTCAATCCCAAGAACCTCGCGACCGAGGGCAAGGAGCGTGCGACCGCGGCCCTGAAGGATCCGCGTGTCCTGGCGGTGCTCGGCGGGATCGCGGCCCTGGTCGTCGGCGGGATCACGGTGTCCATGGTCAACAAGCGCAAGGAACGCCAGCGCATCGAGGCGTACCTGGCGGCCCGCAGGGCCCTCTGAGCCCGCCGTCGCTCGTCACGGACCCGGTCCGGCCGGCTCCGGCGTAGGCGTCGGCGCGGCTTCCGCTCGGCTCCGGTTCAGCTGCATCCAGAAGAGCGTCCCGCACACTCCCACTCGGTCGATGTGTGCGGAACGCTCTTTTCGTTGTTCAGCGCACCCGCCTGGCCCGGCGCAGGGCGGCCCGCGCACACGAAAAAACCCCGGGTCGTGAAACCCGGGGCTTTCGCTCTGTGCGCCATCAGGGACTCGAACCCCGAACCCGCTGATTAAGAGTCAGCTGCTCTGCCAATTGAGCTAATGGCGCTCGCCTCGCTGGCCTTGCGGCCTTGCTCGGTGCGAGAGAAACAGTAACAGCCGCGAGCCCGGATCACGAAATCGCCTGGTCAGAGTTCGGGTTGCCGTCCAACTCCCGGGGTCCGTGATGTGACATACTCCGGTGTTTCGATATGGAGTGAGGGCAGCCCGGCAGGCATACTGGTGTAGACATCCCCCGGGCGTGGCCACGGCTGGGCGGAAGAGACAGCTGGAAGGGGCCATCAGTGAACCTGCGGACAACGGATCGGACGGCGCGGCGAGCGACCGGGGCCCGGTCGAAGGCCCGTCTCGGTCTGGCCGCCGTGTTCACCGGCGCACTGGTTCTCACCGGCTGCACTATCGGCGACGGCACGGTGGAGGACACCCCCGTGGCCGAGGCGCCGGCGGGTCCCGCCGCGGTGATCGACCTGTCGGTGGCGGACGGTGCCACCGACGCGAACCCCGCTGAGCCGATCGTGCTCACCGCCGAGGACGGCAAGCTCGACTCCGTCGTGGTGCGCAACCCCGAGGGCGTGCAGGTGCAGGGGGAGTTCAACCCGGAGTTGACCGAGTGGCGCACGACCGAGGAGCTCGGGTACGGCCGGCAGTACACGGTGGAGTCCACCGCCACTGACGAAGCCGGGCTAGTGACGCGTAAGAACGCCACGTTCACCACGCTGACGCCGAACATCATGACGGCCGCCTACCTGACCACGGGTGAGGGGTCCGTGGTGGGGATCGGCCAGCCCGTCGCGGTGATGTTCGACGAGCCCATCGCGGACCGCCGCGCGGCGCAGGAGAACATCCACATCACCACCGAGCCGGCGGTCGAGGGCGCGTTCTACTGGGTCTCCGACCAGGAGGTCCGTTGGCGCCCCGCCGAGTACTGGGCGCCCGGAACCAAGATCGACGTCCACGTGGACATCTACGGCGAGGATCTCGGCGGCGGGATGTACGGGCAGCAGGACGCCCACAGCAACTTCGAGATCGGCGACGCCGTGATCTCCCGGGTGGACGACTCGACCAAGATGATCACCGTCGAGCGCAACGGCGAGGTCATCAAGACCATGCCCACCTCGATGGGCAAGGACGCCACCCCGACGCCCAACGGCACCTACGTGATCGGCGAGAAGCACGCCTCGATGATCATGGACTCGTCCACGTACGGCGTGGCGGTGGACTCGGCGGAGGGCTACCGCACGCCGGTGCAGTACGCCACGCGGATGTCGTACAGCGGGATCTTCGTCCACGCCGCGCCGTGGTCGGTGTGGGCGCAGGGCAGCCAGAACACCAGCCACGGCTGCCTCAACGTCACCACGGCGGACGCCAAGTGGTTCTACGACAACGCCAAGCGCGGTGACATCTTTGAGGTCACCGGGACCGTCGGCCCCACGCTGCCCGGCTGGGACGGCCTCGGTGACTGGAACGTCCCGTGGGAGACCTGGAAGGCCGGCAACGCCGACCGGGGCGCCTGACCCGTCGACTCATCCCGGTTGGGCGTGTGGATCGCCGTGGAGGTGACCTCGCCGCCGGAGCCGGCGGTGAGAACCGCGCCGAGTGCCGGGGTGCTGACGGCGAGGCGCCGCGCGGCGGTGGAGCCTAGGTCGACGACGGGGACGACGACGAGGTCGTCGTCTGCTCGCGCTCGGCGGCGGCCCGGAACAGCGCACGGCCGGGGGCGGCGGTGATGCCGTGTGCGACCGTACTGGCCACCACGACCAGTGTCCCGGCGCCGAGGAGTATCGGATCCGCACCGGCCCGTGAGGCCTCCTCGGTCAGGTAGAACACCGCGGCCACGCCGACGGGGCCGAACCAGCCGAGGTAGGCGGCGCCGCGCACCTTCAGGGCGAGCGGCTTCATCAGGGCGAACAGCAGCGGTGGGCGACGCAGCAGCAGGACGCCGGCCGTGAGCCACACGGCGCCCCAGCCGAGCTCCGCCCAGGCGGTCCACGGGATCATCGCGCCCAGGGCGAGGAAGAACGGCAGGACGGCGAACTGGTTGACCGCCTCGTCGATCTCCACCTCCGTCTTGCGTTCGCTACCGGAGCTCGCGAGGTTGAACGCCAGCCCGGCGACGAAGGACGCGAACACCCCGTTGGCCTCGAGGAGACCCGACACGCCGAGGACGAGGATCGACAGCAGCAGGGTGTACATGAGCATGGCCCCCTTCTCGGTGTCGTGGTGTCGTTCCGAGAAGTGGAGGGCCTTCGCGGCGGCGACTCCACCGACGGCGCCCACAGCGAGGGCTGCTCCGATCTGCCAGAGGGCTTCCGTGGCGGCCTGACCGGCGGTGAGGGGGGTGGCCACGGCGAGCGCGACCAGGACGAGGGGCAGCGCGAGGCCGTCGTTGGCCCCGGACTCCAGGGACAGCAGCTGGCGGTCGTGTTCGGGTAGGTCCTCCTCGGCGGCGTCGCCGGTGACGGCGGCGGAGGCCAGGACGGGGTCAGTGGGGCAGATGGCGGTGCCGAACAGCAGAGCGAGGGCGAACGGTATGCCCAGAGCCCACATGGCCAGGCCCGTCGAGATCAGTGCCATCGCGGGCAGGACCACCACCAGCAGGAGCGCCAGACGCCGCCAGTGCTCGCGGATGGCGGAGAACGGGTAGCGCAGGGCCACACCCATCACCGAGACGGCGAGGAGGATCTCCGCTCCGTTGTGGAGGGTCGACTGCTCGGCGAGGATGTCGGGCACGTCCAACACACCGAGGACTGCGGGCCCCAGGATGACGCCGCCGGCGAGTGCGATCAGCGGCTCGGACACGGGCCAGCGCGTCATCCGCGCGGAGAGGGCGACGATCACCACCCCGAGAGCGCCCACGGCCGCGAGCAACAGATCGAGTGTGGGCAACGGTCCCTCCTTGCGTCGGTCGGTCATCCGCACCATAGGAAAGGCCGCCGGGGCGCGCATCCGGGTCCCGCGTCCGGACCCTCCGCCTCGGCCGGCGGCGCGCGTGCGACAGTGACCCCATGCCCGCCGAACGCGAGATCGCCCGACCCGTCGACCTGGCCCACGGCCGGAGGCTCAACCCGGACGCCGTGGGCTGGTCCCGGCGCCCCCTGCATCGCACTCACATCGCCGGCTGGGGGCGGACCAAGCGCTGGGAGTACTGGGGGATCGTCACCGACCGGTTCGTGGTCGGTCTGACGGTCGCCGGCCTGGACTATCTGGCCAACTGCGCGGTCTACGTCCTGGATCGGCACACGGGGCGGGAGGAGAGCCGCAGCGGGATCAGGCCGCTCCACCGGCCGCCGTTCGGTGACGAACCGGGGGACGGCGCCCTGCGCGGATCGGCCGGCGTGGGTGGGGGTCGGGTGTCCATCGAGGTCGACGACGACGAGGACTCCACCTCCATCCGTGTGCAGGCACGGGATCTCCAGGTGGCAGCGCGGGTCGTGCGCGCCGACCTCTGGACGCGGTATGGGCCGATTTGAGAGACAGCTTGCCGGAACTGGCTGCAGATGAACTAGATCGCTTCCGTCCGCCGGCCCGTAGGCGAGGTCATGCCGAGCGCACTGGGGGGCTTCGATCCGTTCGAAAGCCCGAGGGCCCCCTAGTGGGGATACTGTCCGCGCATCGGGGCGCACTCTCGGCGAGTGGTCAGAAACGCGGGATTCCGGCGCGGTCGACATGCGGAAACGCGGGCGGGTGTGACCGCGCGACGGACGCGCTCCGCGCAGGCGGGGACCGAGGGCCGGGCGGCGAGAAGCGAATGGCGGGTGACCCGCACCGAAGTGCGTGTCACCCGCCATTTCTGTTCGGGGTGGCTGACGGGACTCGAACCCGCGACAACCAGAATCACAATCTGGTGCTCTACCAACTGAACTACAGCCACCACCGCTGCCCTCGCGGACAGCGGTGACGACTTTACCCTCTAGGTGGCCTCGCCGGGAAATCCGCAGGTGGCACTACTCGACCGTGGGCAGTTCGGAGGCGGCCTTCTTGACCTCGTCACTGGTCGGCCCTGGCTGCGGGACGAACGCGGTGGCCCGGTAGTACTGCAGCTCGCGGATCGACTCCTTGATGTCCGCCAGAGCGCGGTGGGACATGCCCTTCTCGGGCTGGCCGAAGTAGATGCGGGGGTACCAGCGGCGGCACAGTTCCTTGATGGAGCTGACGTCGATCATCCGGTAGTGCAGGTAGGAGTTGAGCTCGGGCATGTCACGGGCGAGGAAGCCGCGGTCGGTGCCGATCGAGTTCCCCGCCAGGGGAGCGGACCCGGCCACCGGCACCCACGCCCGTACGTAGTCCAGGACGGCCTTCTCGGCCTCGGCCACCGTCACCGTCGACCTGCGGATCTCCTCGGTCAGCCCGGAGGAGGCGTGCATGTCCCGTACCACCGGCACCATGGCGTCGAGCGCGGCGTCGGAGGCGTGGATGACGATGTCGACGCCCTCGCCCAGCACATTCAGGTCGGAGTCGGTGACCAGGGCGGCGATCTCCACCAACTCGTCGGAGGAGGTGTCGAGGCCGGTCATCTCGCAGTCGATCCAGACGATGCGGTCGTTCTTGGATTCCTGGTGGGGCGTCAGTGACGACGGGGCGGCGGTCTCGGCGGAGGTCGACTCGGGCATCGTTCGACTATATCGCCGCGGGCCCACCCGGCTGCTGTCGGCCGATCAGGCCCCGCCCTGCTGTCCCTCGCCGAGCTTGGCGTAGAACCTGCCCACGATCGGCGCCATGATCCCGCGCGGGACGTAGTTCCCGGCCACGGACATGGCCTGGCTCAGCGGGCCGGGCACCACACGCATCTTGTTGCGGGCCAGCGCATCCAGCGAGACGCGGGCGGTGTACCCGGTGTCGATCCACAGGCGGTCGGGGACCAGGCGGTCGACGAAGGTCTTGTCCTCCTCGGCGATCTCCTCGGTGCGCACCGGACCGGGCGCGAGGAGGGTCACGTTGACGCCGGAGCCGATGAGTTCACCCCGTAGGGACTCGGAGAAGGTGTTGAGGAACGCCTTGGTGCCGGCGTAGGTGGCGTTGTTCGGGATCGGCATGTTCCCGGCCGCCGATCCGACGTTGAGGATCGCTCCCGATCGCCGTTCGACCATGCCGGGGAGGACCGCCAGGACCAGGTCGTGGCAGGCCACCGCGTTGACCTGCATCTGCTGCTTCTCGTACGCGGGGTCCAGCGACGCCACGGGTCCGAACGTGGCGATGCCGGCGTTGTTGCAGAGGACCGAGATCTCCCGCGTGGCCAGCTCGTCGAGCAGGGGCTGGCGTTCGGCGGGGCTGCCGAGGTCGCAGGGGCGGACGTCGACGCTCACGCCGTACTCGCCCTCGAGCCGCGTCTTGAGGTTCTGCAGGACGCCCTCGCTTCGGGCGACCACGATGAGCGAATGCCCACGCCGGGCGAGTTCGGTGGCCAGCGCCATGCCGATCCCGGAGGAGGCGCCGGTCACGACTGCTCGGTTCGACGTGGTGGGAGTGGGCAGGGACATGGGGCTCCTCGGGGCTGCGGGCTGGCGGACCGAGGCTGAGCGTACCGGCCCGGGCACGGGACGCGGCCCCCGGCGAACGTCATTGGCCGGGGGCCGCCGGAGGGTTGGAGGGAGAGGAGGGTCAGCTCCCGAGCGAGCCCATGCTGAGCGACCCGCCACCGCCGGCCGGATAGCGTGACGGGTGTGAACCAGTCGAACCGCCCCGAAACGTTCTCACCTGCGCCCCCGGCCCCGGCGACGCCTTCGGCGGCGGTGACGCGCACCCCGCGTGGCCGGGCCCTGGCCTGGGGGATGTGGGACTGGGGGTCGGCGGCGTTCAACGCGGTGATCGTGACCTTCGTCTTCTCCGTCTATCTCACCGACTCGGTGGGCGCGGACCTCGACGGACCGCTGTCGGCCGCGACGTGGCTGTCGATTTCCGTCGCCGTCGCCGGGCTGGTCATCGCGCTCACCGCGCCGGTGATGGGGCAGCGCGCCGACCGCGGCGGTCGGCGTCGACGGTCGCTCGCGATCTGGACCTACGCAACGGTGCTGCTCACCGCGCTGATGTTCCTCGTCGACGCGGACGCCCCGTACCCGTGGTTCTTCATCGGGCTCGCCCTGCTGGCGATCGGATCGATCACCTTCGAGTTCGCCGAAGTGTCGTACTTCGCGATGCTGCGCCAGGTCTCGACCCCCGCCACGGTCGGCCGGGTGTCCGGCTTCGGCTGGGCGATGGGCTACTTCGGCGGGATCTTCCTGCTGCTCGGGGCGTTCCTCGGCTTCATCGCCGGCGACGGCCCCGACCGCGGGCTGCTCGGCGTCACCGCCGACGGCGGCATGAACGTGCGCCTGGTGTGTCTGCTCGCCGCCGTGTGGTTCGCGACCTTCGCGCTACCGGTGCTGCGGTCGGTGCCGGAGCACCGCCCGGCCGCTGCCCGTGGGGCCGCCGGTGAGGTCGACGACGACGAGCCCGGCTTCCTCGCGTCGTACCGCATCCTCTGGGTCGATCTGAAGCGCCTGTGGCGGCGGGATCCGCGCACCGTGAAGTTCCTCGTCGCGAGCGCGATCTTCCGGGACGGCCTGGCCGGGGTGTTCACCTTCGGGGCGATCCTGGCCGTGACGGTCTATGGGTTGGCGCCCGGGGACGTCCTCATCTTCGGCGTAGCCGCCAACGTGGTGGCGGCGCTGGGGGCGGCGGCCGCGGGCCTTGTCGACGACAAGGTCGGCCCCAAGGCGGTGATCATCGGCTCGCTGGTGGCGATGATCGCGACCATGACCGTGCTCCTGTTCGTCGACGGCCCCGCGATGTTCTGGGTCTTCGGGCTGCTCATGTGCCTGTTCGTGGGGCCCGCGCAGTCGGCGTCGCGGTCGTTCCTGGCCAGGCTGGCCCCGGCGGGCAGCGATGGTCAGATGTTCGGCCTCTACGCCACCACCGGCCGCGCGGTCTCGTTCCTCGCCCCCGCCCTGTTCGGGCTGTTCACGTGGGCGTTCGCGACGGATCGCGCGGGCATCGCGGGCATCGGCCTGGTGTTGCTGGTGGGCCTGCTCCTGCTGTTGCCGGTGCGGACGCCGACCCGCGACGAGGCGGCCGGCACCTGGGCTGACGTTCGGTCGAACTCTGAACCCGCTGATTAAGGGTTCGGCGGCCCGCGTCCGCGGCCGCACGCTACCTCGGCGTCCCGGGAGGGTCGCCCCGGGACGCCGGTCAGAGTTCGCCGGTCAGAGCTCGTCGGCCTCGAGGAGTTCGAGGACGGCCGCGGCGTCATCGACGATCGTGGAAAAGCCCGCCTCGGTGAGCTCGGCGTCGCCGATCCCTCCCGTGCGTACCGCCACCGAGCGGATGCCCAGCTTGGCGGCGGCGATCGCGTCCCAGGTCGCGTCGCCCACCATGATCGCGTTCTCGGCGTCGACGCCGGAGCGCTCCAGAGCGATCGCCACGATGGTCGGATCCGGCTTGGCCTGGTCGACGTCCTCCCCGGTGGTGACGGCGTCCAGGTGGTCGTCCACGTCGAGCAACTCGCGCGCCTGCTCGAATTCCGACGGCGCCGCCGAGGTCGCGAGCACGGTGATCCAGCCGCGTTCCTTGGCTCCGCGGACGAGTTCACGGCCACCGGGGAGCAGCCTCAGGGGCGCCTCGGCGTAATACTCGGTGTGCAGGTCTTTGGCCCGGCTCGCCATGTCATCGCGCTCGTCGTCGTCGACACCGGCGAGTTCCAGGAGTTCGGACACCAGCGTGGACCCGTCCTTACCGATCCGCTTGTGGACCTCTACGTAAGGAACCGGCGCCCCGGCTTCCGCCAGCGCCCGGTACCAGGTCGCGACGTGGACGTAGGTCGAGTCGATCAGCGTGCCGTCGACGTCGAGAAGAAGTGCGCGCTCGGAACTCATGCCCCCGAAGGTGCCCGTCTCGCCGCGCGGCGGCAACCGCACACGGTGTGGCCTCGGGCACGCCGGGGGCGTCGGGCACCGGTGCTCGGCCGCGGCGACCGGTGGCGCTCGCCGCCGCTCGCGCGCACGATCGATTGGCATGACGCGCTTCGGATACACACTCATGACCGAACAGTCCGGCCCCAAGGACCTCGTCCGCTACGCCGCCAAGGCCGAGCAGGCGGGGTTCGACTTCGAGGTGGCCTCCGACCACTACTTCCCGTGGCTGAGCTCGCAGGGACACGCGCCGTACGTGTGGAGCGTGCTCGGTGCGGTCGCCCACGTCACCGAACGGGTCGACCTGTGCACCTACGTCACCTGCCCGATCCTGCGGTACCACCCGGCCGTGGTCGCGCAGAAGGCCGCGACCGTGCAGATCATGTCCGACGGCCGGTTCATGCTGGGCATCGGCGCCGGCGAGAACCTCAACGAGCACGTCGTCGGCCAACGCTGGCCATCCGTCGACGAGCGGCACGAGATGACGGTCGAGGCGCTGGAGATCATCCGCGAGCTCTTCGACGGAGGCCTCGTCACCTACTCCGGCGAGCACTTCCGCGTGGACTCCGCCCGCCTGTGGGATCTGCCCGAGAAGCGGGTTCCTATCGGCGTGGCCGCCGGGGGCGAGAAGGCGCTCGCGCACCTCGGCCCGCTGGGCGACCACCTCATTGCGACCGAGCCCGAGAGCAGCTACATCGAGAAGTGGAACGCCCTGGACGGGCAGACGCGGATCGGTGACGGTGCCCGCGCGATCGCGCAGATCCCCATCAGCTGGGACCCCGAGTCCGAGAAGGCCGCCGTCGAGCGCGCGCACGACCAATTCCGCTGGTTCGCCGGCGGCTGGGCCATGAACTCCGACCTGCCCACCACCGCCGGGTTCGCCGCCGCCACCCAGTTCGTGCGGCCCGAGGACGTGGGGGAGCAGCTCGCCTGCGGTCCCGACCTCGACGCGATCGTGGAGAAGGTCCGGCCCTACTGGGAAGCCGGATACACGGACATCGCGCTCATCCAGATCGGCGACTCCACGCTCGACCGGTTCCTCGATGAGGCGGCGGAGCCGCTGCTCGCCCGGCTGCGGGAGGCCGCGGGCTGATCGGACAGATCGTGTCGGACCCCACGCCTACCGTCGCGCCCTATGGGGGAGTTGAACAGGACCGAGGAAGGGGACGCTCGTGGCTACACTGAAAGGCATGAAAGCAAGCCGGAGCGCCTTCACCGCGGGGATGAGAGGGTTGGATCGGATGACGTCGACCCCGACGTCTCGGATTCGCCGGACCCGGATCGCCGAGGAGTCCCAGCCCAGCGCAGAGGCGAGGTTCTCTCAGGTCCGGAACAAGATCCGAGGGCGAGTGGACCGCAGGCTGGCGTAGTTCGCGAGGAGTCGCAGCTTCTGTCAGCGTCATGGTCGGGTCTACTGCCGCACCCGTCGGACTTCGGCGCATACGACAACGTTCTTCCCGGGGCTGCCGACCGGCTCCTCCGAGTCCTGGAATCCGAGACCGTCGACCGATCGAGACGAGCAGACAAGCTCGCGGACGCCGAGATCGCCAGTGCCGACAAAGACCGCCGCGCAGCAGTAGCGCTTCTGCTGCTGTTCACGGCACTCTCAGCGGCCTTCTTCGCGTCGGGTAACCCGCTCGCCGGCGGCTTCTTCCTCACCCCTCCGATACTCGGGCTGGTGAAAGTGATGTGGCCGGGCCGTGGCGCTGGGCCCGGGCGTGGCCCGGAGTCTTCTCCTGCGCCGAACGGCGACGAGGCGTAGGCGGACCACCTCACAGGCGACCGGAACGACACGATCGTCCGTAGTCGTCGAGAAGAGCTTTTCGCCCGTATCTGTCGAGTGGCGGCGTGCGAAAAGCTCTGCTCGATGGGTGAAGCCCCGGATCCCGACGCACTGAGCGCCCCCGAGAGGATTCGAACCCCTCCGGGACGTGGAACGCTGACCGGCTGAAATATGCTCTGAACAGCGCGGAAGTCGGGGGCGCGGTTGGTCAAGGTGGGTCACTTCCGGTCGCTTCGTGCCAGTGTTGTGGCACGATAGTGGCACGCCACAACCCCCTGGAGGGCTGAGTCCCATGACCACTACGCGCCGCCGATCCTTCGGATCCATCCGTGTCCTACCGTCGGGCCGGTTCCAGGCCCGCTACACCGGGCCGGACACGGCCGTCTACAAGGCCCCGCGCACCTTCCAGTCCCGTGACGATGCCGGGGCGTGGCTGAGGGCGGAGGAGAAACTGGTGGAGTTCGACGCCTGGACCCCGCCGACCACGCGCCGGACCATGTCCACGGAGAAGGTCCGGACGGTGGGGGACTACTTCCAGAAGTGGATCACGGAGCGAAGTCTCCGCCCCTCCACCCGCGACACTTACCAGCGGGTCTGGGACGCCAGGGTGAAGCCGTACCTGGGGGACAAGCCCCTGGCGACGACGACCCCCGCCGTGGTCCGGTCCTGGTGGGCTGAGGTCACCACGGACCACGACACGAAGACCCGGAACGCCCACGCCTATCAGGTCCTCCGGGCCGTGATGAACACGGCCGTGGAGGACGGGCTGATCCCGGTCAACCCCTGCCAGATCCGCGCCGCTGGCCGGTCCCCGAAGCGCGCGGAGTTCACCCTCCTGACCGTGGAGGAGGTCAACCGGATCACGGCGGAGATGCCCGCCTGGTACGCCGCCAGCGTGCCCGTGATGGCCTGGTGCGGTCTGCGGTACGGGGAGGTCACCGAACTCCGCCGTAAAGACGTCACGGCCGACGGTAAGACGATCCGCGTCCGACGGGGCGTGACCTACGTGGGCGGGGAGTTCATCGTGGGTCCGCCGAAGACCGCCGACGGCGTACGGGACGTGGCGGTCCCGCCCAACGTCGTCCCGGTCCTGAAGGCCCACCTGGACCGCCACGTGGGACTGGATTCCGACGCCCTGGTCTTCACCACGAAGGACGGGAAGCGGCTCCTGCACTCCACCTACCGCGATACGTTCCAGGCGGCTCTCCGGCGGGCCGGGATCGACAAGCCGGTGAAGGTCCACCATCTTCGCCACCTGGGGGCCGTGCTGGCCGCGCGCGCCGGGGCCACCACGAAGGAACTCATGGCGCGCCTGGGGCACACCACGCCAGCGGCGGCCATGATCTACCAGCACGCAGCCGCCGGGCGGGACGAGGAGATCGCCCGGAAGATGGCGGAGATGGCCGGGGAGTAGGGGCTACCCCCGTCGGTTCCGTGGCCTGGGACGACGGTCCCGGACCGCTACACACCAGCCGCCCCGGGAGGCTTACACCGGTGCCATCCGTTGACTCTGTAGTGGTTGCGCCCCAGGTCAGGGCGGGCGTAGCGTCGGACTCACCGGGTCAAAACCGACCTGGATCCGCCCCCAGGAGCGGACTACGCGCCATCAGGTAATGACACGCCCCCGCCAGGGCAGAACACAACGGTAACGGTAGCGGCGCGTCGTCTAAGGCAACTCCGATGAACTCTCTGGAGTTGCCATGTCTACGTCATCCGACGCACCCCTGTATCTGGACCAGGCCGCCGAATACCTGTCCGTCTCTCCGAAGTCCATCCGGCGCATGGTGTCGCGCGGGGACCTCCCCGCCTACCGCCTGGGCGGCCAGGGCCGTCTCCGCTTCCTGAAGGCCGACCTCGACGCGCTCCTGGTCCCCGTCCCCACCGTGGTCCGCCAGGGTGGTGGCCACGCATGAGCGCACGAAGAAGCCGCCCCCACCGGAAGGTGGAAGCGGCCCCTAAGACCTCGCCCAGGTCTGGCTCTGACGATACCGTGGCGGACCACCATGTGGGCGGTGGTGTCCGATGAGCGCCGTCATCATCACCGACACCCACCCCGGGCTGGACACCCTCTGGTCGTCCGACCTCGATCAGGCCGCCGACGTCATGGTCCGGACCAACCTCCAGTTGACGACGGCGGACCTGGAGTCCATGGCCGACGTCACCGACGCCCTGGTCCTGACCTCACGTAGCGCGGCCCCGGGCCAGGCCCTGGCGGCCACACTCGCAGGCATGGGCGTATCCGCGACGGCCCGCCACAAGGGCCGGTGGGCCACGACCCTGGGCGACAAGGGGACGGTCACCCTGCCCGGTGGCTCCGTGGTGGCCACCTCCGCCCCGGCGGGATCTACGCCCAGGAAGCAAGCCGCGAAGGCGGAGACCTCACTGGCCGCGAAGGCGGGTAAGGCGAAGGGGAAGGCGGCGAAGTTCCCCGGCACCGCCGCCAAGGTGTGGAACGCGGCCGACATGGCCCCACCGGGGAAGGTGGAGTGGCTGGCCCACCACCGCCTCCCCAAGGCCGCCACGTCCCTTCTGGTGGGTGCGGAGGGTATCGGGAAGTCGGCGCTGACGGTGGCCCTGGTGGCCGCCGTGACGACCGGCCGCCCCCTGGAGTGGTTCGGTCTGCCCGCCGGGGAGCCGATGGACGTGGTCCTGGTCCTCACCGAAGATGACTGGTCCATCGTCGCCTCTCCGCGCCTCCTGGCGGCGGGGGCCGACATGAGCCGTATCCACATCATCTGTGAGGACGCCGACGGTTCTGGTCCCCCGGCCTTCCCCGGGGATGAGCATAAGGTGATCGAGATGGACCCCGCGCCGGGTCTCATCATCGTGGACGCCTGGCTAGACACCGTCCCGAACACCCTGTCGGTGAGGGATGCCCAGCAAGCCCGTGTGGCCCTGGCTCCGTGGAAGGGGATCGCCACGAAGACCCGGGCGGCGTGCCTGTTGGTAACCCATACCAACCGGCTGGCCACCGGCAACGTCCGCGACACCTACGGGGGCACCTCCGAACTCCGCAAGGCCGCCCGGATGACGCTCTACGCCCTTCAGGACGACGACGGCCACCTGGTGGTGGGACCGGAGAAGGCGAATTTCTGCCAGCCGGAGAACGCCGTCGTCCTGGAGCGGTACGACACCGGGGACGACGTGGTCCGTCTTCGGTTCCTCCGGGACTCCGGGCGGCTGGTCGGGGAGTACGTCATGGAGGCGGCCAGCACCGGGGCGAAGGAAGGGCGGTCGGAAGTTGCTGCCTGGCTCCACGACTACCTGGCGGAGAACGGACCGACCGCGCGGAAGGACGTCGTGGCCGCCGGGACGGAGGAAGGCTACTCCGAACGGACGCTCACGCGCTCGCTGAAGTCGGCCGGCGCCGTGTCCACGCGGTCAGGCTTCGGTGCCGCCGCTACATGGTCCCTGGGAGGTCGGATTCTGGATCTCCCCGCCGCCTCCTCTACCGATGACCAGGAGGAGGGATGAGCACTCCGCCGCCTCCAGTCACGCCACACGCCTCTATATCGAGTGGCGTAAATGGCGTGACTGTTGTTGACCTGCATAAACAGTTGGCGCAAATGGTGGCGCAACTGTGGCGTGACTGGGAGGCGGTGGCGCAACTGGCACCGGTCCGAAGGCGGCGGAGGGCACCACCTGGCGGCGGTGGCGTGACTGGAGATCGCCCATTCACGCCACCAGTCACGCCATCATTCACGCCACCCATAACCCCAGGTCACGCCCAGTCGCGCCATTCAGGCCAAGTGATACGGCGGACCACCCACGAACTCCGACCGCACAGGGCGGCGGAGACCATCACGAAGGAGCACGCACGATGAGCACGAAGACGAACCCGCTACGCCAGGCGGCGCAGACCTGGCCCGGGCTGGAGCGCGTGGACCACGCCCTGGAGGTCTGGGAGTCCACGATCTCCCGCCTGGAGATCCAGGAGGCGTGCAACGGTTGCGCGTGGACCGAACTGTTTAAGCCAGCCCTCCGGGTCATCACGGGCCGGGACTTCGACTCCTTGTCCACGGAGGAGGTCCGGCGGGAGGTCACCGACCGACTCCACGACGCGGACCCGGCCGGAGGCCATGGGATCGACCCAGCCCTATGGGACCAGGCGGCGGCCATCTTGCCCTTCACGCGCTATCAGGAGGTGACCCACCGTCGTCGTTTCCAGGCCCGTCTGGACGCCCTCCCGGCGACGGAATGGGAGCCGGACGCGGACAGTAGCCCGGCGGAGTGGGACCAGTGGTTCCGGAAGAACCTCCTGTCGCGGTCAGACCTGGCCCGCTGGTCGAAGGAGAACGAACGATGACCACGAACCCGCGCCGACGACTCCGCATCCGCGAAGACCTCCCGGCCCCGTACGTGGCCCGGATCCCGGAGGGGGAGCACTACCAGCCCCCACCGACGGACCCGGCGGAGGATCCCCGCCAGCGCCGCGTGGAGTGGCCGGGGATGCCCTCCGGGATCCTGTCCTTCGGCCAGGCCCTCCTGGTCTTCGCCAACACCATCCAGGAGGGCATGGAGGCGTGGAGGTGGAACTTCCCGCGCTCCGCCGAGGTCTTCGACGGCGTCCACGCCACGGAGGCCGGAGTGGACGTCCAGTGGATCACCGACGAGACCGAGGAGACCGACGATGGACGCTGACTGGAACGCTGACATGGCCGCCGACCCGCCCAGGGTCGTCCTCACGGAGAACGGCCGCGCGACCGTCTCCCGCGCGCTATGGGAGGAGTCTGACGTCCTGGGGGACCTCCAGCGAGAAGCGGACTCCCACCGGAATCTCCACCCGGAGCTGGAGGGCGACCAGTGACAGCGCATGACTCCACCTACCCGGTGTCGGCACCGTGGCCGGGGAAGTGGGTGGAGCACGCCCGGTGCGCCGGTCTCCAGCCCCTTCACGATGACGCCCTGCCCGGGGAGGGTGAGGAGGAGACGGAGGCCCGCCAGTGGCGGGCGGCACGGGTTTGTGCCCGTTGTCCGGTCCGCGCTGAGTGCCTGGCGTGGCGGGAAGCCACACCGGTGGGGCAACGGGTAGGTGTGTCCGCTGGCCGCGTGCGGAGGCTGGGTCAGAAGGGCGAGACCGACCTCCTGGCCCCGAAGAAGTCCGCCGCGTGAGGACTAGACGTCCGTAGAGGACGCGGCGTAAAGTCGGAAGTGTCCCACCCGATGGGGACATGTGGGCGCGCTGGTGGCGGCGGGGAGCGGGGCAGGTGCCCCGTCCGCCGTCACCGCCTTCCACACCGGCCTAGTAAACGACTCGAACCGCCGATCATCGGAACCCAGGGGCAGGTGCCCCGCCCCGACGGGCAGATCCCGAGCGGGACCAGCAAGAACCGCCGCCCTTCACAGCGGTAGAGGCAGGACGCCTCCCACGTGGTGGTCGATGGCGGCGGTCCCGTTTACCCTGCCGAAGGAGCAACACCATGGCTATCAACACCTACAACGGTGACCTGTCCGCGTTCCTCGTGGATCTCGCCGCGCCCCTCGTGGAGCGCATCCTGAAGCGGTCTGTGGCCGCGCAGATGTCCACCACCCTCACCACTCTCGATAATGGGATCACCATTCCCATCGTGGACTCTGACGCCACGGCCACCTGGACGGCGGAGGGTGCGGAGATCGTCCAGTCCGCGCCGAACCTCCGGAGCCTGAAGGTCAAGACCGGCAAGCTGGCAGGCATCGTGCCGATCACCGGTGAGGCCATCCGGTCCCGTCGGCTGGATCTTCTCCAGATCGCGTCCCGGTCCCTCGTGAGGGACATGTCGGGCAAGTTGGACGCCGCGTTCTTCGGTGACGTGGCCGACCCCGCGCCCGATGGCATCGGGTCGCTGGGGGCCGACGTGGTCACGATCCAGGCGGAGTCCGGCGACAACCTGGACGCCCTCATCGACGCGGTGACGATCCTTCTGGACCAGGGCTACGACGCCACCGACGTCGCCATGGCACCGGGCACCCTGGGCCGCCTGGCCAAGGTGAAGAAGGGGACCGGGTCCAATGAGTCCCTTCTGGGTCCTGACGCCACGCTGGGCGGCGTGCTGGATGCTGACCAACTGGACGGGACCAACGCGGGCCGTGCGGTCCTGGGCCTGGCACCGCGCGTGTCGCGGCACGTGCCGGAAGGTCAGTTCGTGGTCGTGGACCGGGGCCAGACCTACACCGCCCTGACCGGTGAGCCGGTGCTGGACACCAGCGAGCACGCCGAGTTCACGAAGGACACGGTCCTGATCCGCGCCCTTCAGTCGGCAGGCTTCGGCTTCCCGCACGCGGACGCGCTGGTCCGCGTGGCGCTCCCGCCCGTGGTCTGACCATGAACACCACGACGACGCCGACCACCTCCGTGGTGGTCCCGGCGTGGTCGTGGTCCTCCGGCACCCGCCCCGTCGCTGTAGACATGCCATCCGGCGGCGGGGTGGGTCACCATCTTTGTGGGATCCCTCTAGTTGTATCGTCCAGTTACGTGGTCGGCGGTGGGGCACCCAGGGGGGAGACCCCTGGGGGGTACAGCCCACTATCGGCTAGGCATTGCAGCAGACCTTGCGCGCACGGATTTTCCCAGGCCCCGGGGCCTGGAGGCGGCGGAGGGGAATGCCCCGATGCCGTGACCTCACCGAAACACACTCTGTAGGGACTGTACAAACGGACTAGGAGAACACCATGGCCAGTCGCAAGCGCGGGGCCGACGCCGTCGCCGCCATCCGGGCCACCGTGGCCGGGATCGACCCCGACGTGGTCCTGGATGAGGCGGAGGAGAACCTCCTCCAGGCCATCGCCCGGGCCTGGAATCGGGCCGCTGACCTGGACCGGGAGGCCGCTAAGGCCCGGACCTCCGGGGGATCTCCCCGCCGCATCACGGAACTGGCGGCGGAGGCCCGGCTCCAGGAAGCCCAGGCCGCGAAGTGGACCACCGAGATCGTCCGCGCGGTCCTGGCGACGGTCGCCCCCGCCACGAAGGACTGGCGGGCACAGAAGGCCGCGAACGCTCGGTGGAGTGGCGCGGCCAGCGGACAGGGAGGCCGATGATGGCACGGATGAACACCACCTCCAGGGCCACCGCCGTGGACCTGGTGGACGACTTCCTGGGGTCCCAGGCGGTGGCCCGGATGCTGGGCTACGCGGAGATGGCCGGACCCAACGCGGTGTCCCTGGCCTGTCACGACCTCCGCCAGGGCCGCCCGGTCGTCGTGGACTCCGCCCTCCTACCTTCGGAGATCTCCGGGGAGTTCCACGACCACGACCGGCTGACCTCTGTCCGTCTCCGCCTACAGCGTGGCCATGCCCCGGAGGTCGTGGACGACCGACGGCCGGACGTCGTGGAGGAGCCGGAGGAGCCGACCGTGGACACCGTGCCCCTGGAGGTGACCCCGTGACCGCGCCGCTGGGGTGGCCCTACGGTCAGGCGGCCCAGGCGCTGGCGGAGAAGATCGGCCCCGTCCCGCGTAGCCAGTACCCGGACATGGCCGTGGCCCGGGCGGTCGGCCGGATCGGTGAGCGCGCCCTGGCCAGCGGCACCGTGGAGGTCACCGACGACGACCTCCGGACCTTGGCCACGGAGGCCGCCGCTCTCCGGCCCCCGCACCCCTTCACCCTGGGTTAAGAACTCCGCCTCCCTGGACTGACAGGCCCGGGGAGGCGGAGAGGCCGGGAGGATGGACGCCAGGGAGTCGTGCGGGCGTTTCTCGTGGTCGTCCTGGGTGTCGGAAGTGCTCGCTACGCTTCACCAATGGACCCCACTACCGCCACCGTCGTCGCAACCATCCTGGCCGCCGTCGTCGGTGCCCTCATCGGTGCCGCTGTCACCCACTACCGCGCTAAGGCGGACTGGGAGGAGATGGCCCGGACCGTTCAGCGTGATGCCGCAGGCGCTCTAGTCGCTGCCGCACAGGACTTCGCCTGGGGCCTCCTCATCTTCCGGACGAACTTGGAAGACCTGGAAGACCAGCCGCCGGACTGGGATATGGAGGCGGAGGGCAGGGAGAGGTTCGAGGAGACCCACCGCCGGTTCCAGGTGGAACTCAACCGCGCCCGGATGGCCGTGGTGGAGCCTGAAGCCCGAAAGGTCGTCAGTGACCTCCACCAGACGTTCAGGGCCATGTACGCGGACGCACCCATCGACGGGGTCACGATGAAGCCTTACACCGACTGGATGCACCAGATGGAGACGATGCTGTACGACCACGGGAAGCGACTTCTGAACGTGGGGGTTCGCAACCTGAAGCCCGGAGGCCCCGACCGTCGGCCACGCCTTCCCTGGCGGAGAAGGAAGTCAGGTCACCGGGAGGGGGAGTAGACCACCCCGGGGTCCCACGGCGGGATCTCCGGGACCTCCGGGGTGTCCCCGGAGAACGTCCACATTGGGACCACCGCGCGGGCCGCGTAGTAGGCGGAGGTCGGATCCTCCAGGCCCTGGCCACCGGTGAACGGTCCCGTGGCCGTCACGCGGACCGGGTCCAGGGCCGCGTCCTGGAGGGCGACGAGGACGGCGACGTCCCAGACTCTCACCGTCACCACGCCATCGACGGCCGCGACGGTCTGGCCGTCGCGGCCGGTGAAGGAGTACGTGAGTGGGGACATGGGGTGAGTATGCGCCTCTGGTCGGACAGGGGGAAGGGAGCGCGGTGGGGAGGCGGGCTAGACAGATCGCGGAACTCCAAAAACGGAGACCAGCCGTTGGTCGGTGCCAGCGGGCGTTCGGTTGTAGGAGATGGAGATGCTTCTTGGTTTGAGTGAACCACCGGTCGGCAGTACATAAAACTCGCCGCCCTTATCGACAGTTGGTCCCGGGTCTGATGCAAACCGGTGCCCAGGCGGATCGCATTCGACTTCCACGTTGTATGCCGGACCCCCGCCGGTGTTGGTCACCACCCAGTGGCCATCCCAGCGCGCCATGATCGTTGGCTCTCTGGAATCGAAGTCGGTCTGACTGATGGCCGTCTGAGTCTCCGCAGCGTCGGCCGACCGCTTGGCAGACTCCGCAGACGACTTTGCCGCTCGCGCCGAGGTGCCCGCGTGCTTCGCCGAGTCGCGGGCGGCCCCAGCGGAGGCTTCAGAAGCGATTGCCGAGCGTCGAGCGAAGTAGAGCGCGAACAGTGAAACTACGAAAGCGAGCAAGGCAAAGATCGCGGTCACCGTATCGACGGTCTGGGAGTCCATGGCCGGATCATAAGAGGAATCACCGACAACGGGGACACGTACGACTGGCACGTCCCTGGCACGGACTATGTCCGACTCTCCAGAAACGTGCGCTCACCAGCGCAAAACCAAGCGCCCCCGAGAGGATTCGAACCCCTGACCAGCCGGGTAGAAACCGGATGCTCTATCCACTGAGCTACGGAGGCCTGCGACACACCGCGAGGGCGTCGCCGGGTGAATGGTAGCCGATCCGGGGGGTGGTCCCGGCACCGGCGAATCGGCCCGGGGGCGCCCGGGTTCTTACGATGGTGGTCATGACGTCGTCGAAGACCGCCCCAGCCACCACCGGGCGGCTCGGAACCCGCAGTATCGTCCTGCTCGTCCTGCTCCTCGCGGCGGTGGCGGCCGCGGTGGTCATCCCGCTCTCCGCGCTGTCGCGGGACGTCGCGCTGGAGCTGGTGGGCGTGCCCGACCCGGGCGTTCTCACCACGGCCGGGCTGCCGGCGCTGCGGTCCATCGGCGAACTGCTCGCGTCGGTGGCGGTGGGTGCCGCCCTGTTCGCGGCGTTCTTCACTCCGCCGCAGAAGGACAAGACGCTCGATGTGGACGGCTACCGCATGCAGCAGATCTCGTCCTGGGCCAACATCGCCTGGGCGGTCGCGGCGGCGCTGCTCATCCCGCTGACCCTCTCCGACGTCTCCGGGCGCACGTTCTTCCAGTCGCTGCCGCCGGACCAGTGGCTGGTGGCGATCAACCAGATCGACGTGGCGTCCTCGTGGCGGTGGGCCGCGATCATCGCGCTCGTCGCCGGGATCGGGCAGCGACTCACGCTGAGCTGGCGCTGGTCGGTCATCTGGCTCGCCGTCACCGCGCTCTCGCTGCTGCCGGTGGCGGCCACGGGCCACGCCTCGGGTAGCACCGCGCACGACATCGCCACCAACTCGCTGATCATCCACCTGTTCGGTGCCGCCTTCTACATCGGCGGGCTCGTCGCGGTGATCGCCCACACGTGGGTCGGCGGCACGCGGGTGGCCCTGGCCCTGCGGCGCTACTCGGCGGTGGCGACGGTGGCGATCATCGCGCTCGGCTTGTCGGGTGTCATCAACGCGATCGTGCGCCTGCACCCCGCCGACCTGTTCACCTCCACCTACGGGCTGCTCGTGGTGTGCAAGGCGCTCGTGCTGTGTCTGCTCGCCCTGTTCGGCCTGGCGGTGCGCCGCCGGGTCATCAACCGGATCGAGTCCAAGGGCGCCAACGCCCCGGTGGACCGCGCGACGATGCTGCGGATCATCCTCACCGAGTCCGTCATCATGGCGGGCACCATCGGACTGTCCGTGTCACTGGGCCGCACCCCGCCGCCGGCGCCGCTGTACGTGCCCACCCGCCAGGAGGCGCTGCTCGGCTTCGAGCTGCCCGGCCCATTTGGATTCGGCACCGTGTTCGGCACGTGGCGCTTCGACCTGGTGTTGGGCCTGGCCGCGGTAATCCTGCTGGGCCTGTACCTGTGGGGGCTGTTCAGCCTGCGCCGGCGCGGTGACTCGTGGCCGGCCGGCCGCACCGCCTTCTGGGTGTCCGGCTGCGTGATCCTCTTCCTCACGACCAGTTCGGGCATGGGGATGTTCATGATGGCCGACTTCGCCAGCCACATGGTGGGCCACATGATCATCTCGATGCTCGTGCCGGTCCTGCTCGCGCTGGGCGGCCCGCTCACGCTCGCGCTACGGGCGCTGCCGGCGGCCGGTCGGGGCAACCCGCCGGGGCCGCGCGAGTGGCTGGTCGAGTTCATCAACAGCCCGATCTCGCGATTCCTCACCCACCCCATCGTCGCGTCGGTGCAGTTCGTGGCCGGCTTCTACATCATCTACTTCGGCGGGTTCTACGAGACGCTGGCCTCCGAGCACCTGGGCCACATGTTCATGAACGTGCACTTCCTCATCAGCGGCTACCTGTTCTACTGGGTGATCATCGGCGTGGACGCGGCGCCGCGGCACTTCTCGCCGATGTACAAGCTCATGGTGCTGCTCAGCTCGCTGCCGTTCCACGCGTTTTTCGGCATCCTGCTCATGAACTACCCCACGGTGCTGGCGGAGGGCTGGTACTCGGGCATCGGACTTCCGTGGATCCCGGACCTGCTGCAGAGTCAGCGGGTCGGCGGCGGCGTCGCCTGGGCGATGGGGGAGATCCCGCTGGTGATCGTCATGCTGGCCCTGGCCTGGCAGTGGTACCAGAGCGACATGCGCGAGGCGCGGCGCGGGGAGCGGCAGGCCGACCGGGACGACGACGCCGAGCTCAGGGCCTATAACGAGATGCTCGCGGAGATGTCCCGCGCGGACCGCCGGCGCTGAGGTCGCGCACCTCGTCGTCGTCGACCCTCTTCTCTCCACACCCCGCCCCCTCTCCACAGGGTGACCACCGCGCGCGGTGGGAACGAGGGGTGACGACGACGAGGTGGGGCACTCTGCAGAGCACGAGGCCGACGCACGGTCGGCCGAGCGTGACAGGAGTGAGCCCATGAACGAAGTCCAGACCACAGTCCGCGGAACCGTGATCACCAACCCCACCACCCGGCGCGTCGGCGACGACCAGGTGTTCTCCTTCCGGGTGGCCAGCAACACCCGCTACCAGGACCGGACGTCGGGGGAGTGGAAGACCGGCGGCACGCTGTACTTCTCGGCCAACTGCTGGGGCCGGCTCGCGCAGCGGGCGTCCGGGTCGATCTGCAAGGGCGACGGCGTGATCGTCCACGGCCGGTTGCTCACCAACGAGTACGAGCGCGAGGGCCATCTCATGCGCGACCTGGAGATGCGCGTCAGCGCGCTGGGTCCGGACCTGTCGCGGATGGACGTCACGGTGCGCCGCGCCAAGCCGGACGAGGACGCCATGGAGATCGGGTCGCAGGACCTCGACGAGTCGGACACGGATCCGGCCGAGGACGGCGAGTTCGTGGGGGCGTCCGGCCTGTAGGGTCGGCGCGGCGCGGGGGCGGCGTCCGCCGAGGACGCCGGGGCCGCGGGCGGACACGTAACATGGGGGTCGTGCCCGCGGCCCGCCCGCGGTGATGTGACCTATTTGTGCAGGTGAGAGGGTAGAATGGCCGAGTTCATTTACACGATGAAGAAGGTTCGTAAGGCGCACGGGGACAAGGTGATCCTCGACGACGTCACGATGGCCTTCTACCCCGGTGCGAAGATCGGCGTGGTCGGCCCCAACGGCGCCGGTAAGTCGTCGATCCTCAAGATCATGGCCGGGCTCGACCAGCCCTCCAACGGCGAGGCATTCCTCGACCCCGAGGCCACGGTCGGGATCCTCCTGCAGGAGCCCGAGCTCGACCCGGACAAGACGGTCAAGGAGAACGTCGAGGACGGCCTCGGCGAGACCATGGTCAAGCTGCGGCGGTACAACGAGGTCGCCGAGGAGATGGCGACCAACTACACCGATGAGCTCATGGAGGAGATGGGCGTCCTCCAGGAGTACCTGGACGCGGTCGACGCCTGGGAGGTCGACTCGCAGATCGAGCAGGCCATGGACGCGCTCCGCTGCCCGCCGGGTGACGCGCCGGTCACCAACCTGTCCGGTGGCGAGATCCGCCGCGTCGCGCTGTGCAAGCTGCTGCTGAGCAAGCCCGACCTGCTGCTGCTCGACGAGCCCACCAACCACCTCGACGCCGAGAGCGTGCTGTGGCTCGAGCAGCACCTCGCCAGCTACCCCGGCGCCGTCATGGCCGTCACGCACGACCGGTACTTCCTCGACCACGTCGCCCAGTGGATCTGTGAGGTCGACCGCGGCAAGCTGCACCCCTACGAGGGCAACTACTCCACCTACCTGGAGAAGAAGGCCGAGCGGCTCGAGGTCCAGGGCAAGAAGGACCAGAAGCTGCAGAAGCGCCTCAAGGCCGAGCTCGAGTGGGTGCGCTCCGGCGCGAAGGCCCGCCAGTCCAAGTCCAAGGCCCGACTGGCCAAGTACGAGGAGATGGCGGCCGAGGCCGAGAAGCACAGGAAGCTGGACTTCGAGGAGATCCAGATCCCGACCCCGCCGCGCCTCGGCAACGTGGTGGTCGAGGTCAACGACCTCCAGAAGGGCTTCGACGACCGGATCCTCATCAAGGACCTCACCTTCACGCTGCCCCGCAACGGCATCGTCGGCGTGATCGGCCCCAACGGTGTCGGTAAGACGACGCTGTTCAAGACCATCGTCGGACTGGAGGAGCCGGACGCCGGCACCGTCCGGATCGGCGACACCGTCAAGCTCAGCTACGTGGACCAGAACCGCGCCAACATCGACCCCGAGAAGTCGGTGTGGGAAGTGGTCTCCGACGGCCTGGACTTCATCGAGGTCGGCCAGAACGAGATGCCCTCGCGCGCCTACCTCAGCGCGTTCGGCTTCAAGGGTCCGGACCAGCAGAAGAAGGCCGGCGTCCTGTCCGGTGGTGAGCGCAACCGCCTCAACCTGGCGTTGACCCTCAAGGTCGGCGGCAACCTGATCCTGCTGGACGAGCCCACCAACGACCTGGACACCGAGACCCTCGGCAGCCTCGAGAACGCCCTCGAGGAGTTCCCCGGTTGCGCCGTGGTCATCTCGCACGACCGCTGGTTCCTCGACCGCACCTGTACCCACATCCTCGCCTGGGAGGGCAACGTCGCCGAGGGCCAGTGGTACTGGTACGAGGGCAACTTCGAGGGCTACGAGAAGAACAAGATCGAGCGTCTCGGCCCCGAGGCGGCCCGCCCCAGCCGGGTCACCCACCGCAAGCTCACCCGGGGCTGACACGGATGGCGACCCCGACCACCCACGACACGGGCACCGCTCCGGCTCCGGCCGAGAGCGGTGCGCCGGGCGCCGTGCACCGGGTCCGCATCCCATTGCGGATCTCCGACTTCGTGGGCTCGCACGTCAACAACGTGCGGTTCCAGGAGTTCTCCCAGGACGCCCGGATGATGTTCTTCCGCGAGAAGTTCGACGTCGCGGGATCGCGGGTGCCGATCGCCCTGGCGCGGTGGATGGAGATCGATTTCCGTCGCACCATCGCCATGGGCGTGCCCGAGGTGTGGGTCGACGTGCAGACGCTGCGCGTCGGCCGCACCTCGTACACGATGCGGACCTCGATCGGCTCTGAGTCCACGGGCCCCGAGCCGTGCGCGGTCGTCGACACCGTCATGGTGGTGACGGCGGCGGACGAGACCACCACGTTGGAGATCACCCCCGAGGAGCGCGCCGCGCTGCTCGGCCACCGGGAGGAGGCGGGATGACATCACGCGACGCGACGGACGCCGGGACGTTCCGCTGCACCCTGCAGGTGCGGTGGGCGGACTTCGACCAGTACGGGCATGTGAACAACATCAAGTACATCGAGTACGCCCAGGAGGCGCGGATCCTGTTCATCCGCAGCCGCTTCGGGCCGTTCGGCCTCGGGAACCTCCCACAGGTCGTCCGCCGGACCGAGATCGACCACCTGCGGCCCGTCCTGCGGGACTCCACGTCCGTGGACGTGGCGATCGAGGTCGAGCACGTCGGCACCACCTCGTACCAGATCCGACAGACGATCTACGACGCCGCGGGCGAGATCTGCTGCACGCTGCGGGTCGTCATGGTCGCCTACGACACGTCCACCTCGTCGGCGGTGGAGATCCCGTCCGGGGTCCGCAACGTGCTGGAGGCCGCCCGGCAGCCGGCCGCGATCACGGACCAGGGGACGGCCGGGTGACCGACCAGCTCGTCTACGAGGCCGGCGGCCCGCTGGGCGGGTCGGGGGAGCCGGGACGTCGGGTGTATACCTCGGCGATGCCCGTCCGCTGGTCGGACCAGGACCTCTACCACCACGTGAACCACGCGCGGATGATCACCCTCATCGAGGAGGCGCGGATCCCGTGGCTCTTCTCCGAGGGTCTGCCGACCGCCACGCTCACCGCGGGTGCCGTGATGACCGACCTGTCGGTGAAGTACCGCGGCCAGATCCGCCACGCCGACGGGCCGATCCGCGTCCGGATGTGGTGCGAGAAGGTCGGCGGAGCGATGTTCGTCGCGCGCCACGAGGTCCGCGCCCGCACCACTCCGGACTCGGCGCCACCCGAGGTGGACTGCACGGCCACCATCGCCGCCTTCGACCTCGCCACCCAGCGCCCCCGGCGGTTCACGCGCGACGAGCGCGGCTATCTGCTGGAGTTCCGGCACGAGGACCCGGCGTGACGGCACCGGGGCCGTTCCAGACGCCGGAGGAGAGCGTGGTCCGCATCCCGGATCCCGCCGACCGCGACGACCTGCGGACCCTCCTGCGTCGGCTCCTGCGGCTCGACGAGGCGGCCGTCGTCCGGCTCACCTCGAGCGAGGACCGGATGCGGGTGTGGGGCCGCACCCCGTTCGGCGCGCTCGTCGTCCGTGTCCTCGGCGGTTCGTGCCCCGGTGGCGACGTCGTCTGCGGCGCCGACCACCTGCTCACCGAGCTCGACGTCCTGCCGCGCGGCGACCTCGAGGGGCGCATCGACCCCGGCATGCCGCTGGTCTCCGCCTGGCAGGGGCTGCTGCCGCCCACGGACGGGTTCACGCGCGTCGAGGACGTGCCCGCGCAGGTCCTGCTCGATCTCACCGAATCGGGGAGGGAGGCCGCGCGCGAGAACGCCGGTCCGGCCGGACTCCCGCCCTCACTGCTCGACCAGGAGGCGCTGACCGTCCGCGCGGACACCGCCCACCCCGTCGGCGTGGACATGCGCACGGTGTTCTCGATGGTGATGTGCGGGTTCGTGCCGGAGAAGGCGGGCCGCGCCCCCGAGGGCGAGCCTGTCCGGGTGAGCGAACGGGGCGCCTGGCTGCGTCTGGACGCCCGCTACGGCACGGCGTTCCGCCGCACGGACGCCCTCACCCTCGAACCGCTGCGGTGACCTCCCCGGGCTTCTCGGTTTCATGGCCGGGGCGCGGACGCGTCCCGGCCCCCGTTGAGCAGGGGCCACCTCCGCGGATCGATGCGGTCTTCCCCGGCGAGCACGCCGGCGCCGTCCTCGTCGGCGACGGGGCGCGGATCGCGGAGGCCGCGGACGCCCTGGCCGGGTACGGCCTCGCGCCCGCGGGCGCCGCGCAGCTCGTCTACCTCGACCCGCCGTACAACCGCGGCGGACGGTTCGACTCGTACCACGACAACATGCCGCGTCTGGAGTGGCTCGACTACATCGAGAGCCGCCTCGTCGTGGCCCGCGACCTGCTCGCCGACACCGGGACCGTGTGGGTCCATCTCGACGACGCCGAGGCCCACCGCGTCCGCTGCCTGCTCGACGACATCTTCGGCGTCGACGCCTTCATCGCCGACCTCACGGTGGAGAGCAACCCCAAGGGCCGCCAGTTGGACCGGTTCTTCGCCGGGTCCCACGACCGCCTCATGGTGTACGCCCGCGACCCCGAGCTCGTGCGGCTCGCCGGCGGCGTCGCCTCAGCGGTCGACCCCGCCGACTTCCCGCTCACGGACGGCGACGGCGTCAGCTTCAGGCTCCTGCCGCTGCGCAACACCAACAAGCGCTTCAACCCGCGCACCACGCCCACCATGACCTACCCGCTCTACGGGGACCCCGTGACCGGCGCCGTCTCCGTGGATCCCGGCCCGGGGCTGGTCGAGATCCTCCCGGTGTTCGGCGACCTCACGCCGGCGGTGTGGCGGTGGTCGCGCGACCGGGCCCGCGAGCGCGTCGGGGACCTGGTGTGCCGTACCGTCCGGGGGCGCAGCGGTCCCCGGGTCGATGTCTACCAGCGCGACAGGTTCGAGCTGGGCCGCATCAAGAAGCTCAAGACGATCTGGCTGGCCCAGGAGGTCGGCTCCACCGATACCGCCCGCGCCGAGCTGCGGGCGGCCGGGGTCGACGGGTTCCGCACGCCCAAGCCGGAGGCGCTGATGCGGCGGATCGTCGAACTGGCCACCGAACCCGGCGAGCTGGTCGTGGATCTGTTCGCCGGCTCGGGGACGACGGCGGTGGCCGCCCGCGCACTGGGTCGACGGTGGGTGGTGGTCGAACGCAACCCCGACACCGTCCGCGACGTCCTGGTGCCGAGGCTGCGGGCCGGTGACTAGCGGAGCATGAGGCTGCCGCCGTCGACCATCATCGTCTGCCCGGTCATGTAGGACGCGTCGTCGCTGGCCAGGAACACGGCGACCCGGCCGATGTCGGCCTGCGGATCGCCGAACCGCCGCATGGGGGTGCCCGCGAGCAGCTTCTTCTCGATCCCCGGGTTCGCCTCGATGTACGCCTCGACGCCCTCGGTGAGTGCGAGCGGGGAGATGACGTTGACGTTGATCCCGTCGCGAGCCCACTCGTTGGCGGCCACCCGGCTGATCGCGCGGATCGCTTCCTTGGCGGCGGCGTAGGACGCCTGGGTGGGGCTGCCGTCGATCCCGGCGCCGGAGGCGAAGTTGATCACCGAGCCGTCCCGCTCCGCCAGGTGAGGGTGCGCGGCCTTCATGAGCCAGAACGTGGGGTAGAAGCCGGTGTTGAACGACAGGTCCATCATGTCGCCGGTGGTCTGCAACAGCGGGGCCTGACGGGAGGCGTGCGCGTTGTTGACCAGCACGTCGAGGTGGCCGAAGGCGTCGACAGCGGCGGCGACGATCTTCTCCGCGTTGGCCTCCACCGAGATGTCGGAGTTCAGGTACCGCACCGCGTCCGGGAGTTCGGCGGCGAGCGCCTCCCCGGCCTCGTCGTTGATGTCCACAACCAGGACGCGCGCGCCCTCGGCGACGAACGCGCGCGTGATGCCGCGGCCGATGCCGTCGGCCCCTCCGGTCACGATGGCTGTCTTACCGGAAAGTCGCATATCCCGAACCCTTCGATGGTCAGCGCTGGAGCCACACGGCGGTGTCCGGTGGCAGTCTCCTCCCGTCGAGGGGGCCCGACGCGAGCACCACGTCACCGTCGGGCAGCTGCACCGGGTGACGCGTCGTATTGATCATGCACAGGACCGGGCCGTCCTCGCGCCAAAACAGTAGACACCCGTCAAGTTCATCGTCCCACCCGATCGCGGAGGAACCCGCGGCATGCCACGACCGCCGGATCTCGATCGCTCGCCGGTACAGCGCCAGCGTGGAATGGGGGTCGGCCTCCTGCGCTGCCACCGTCAGCGGCGCCCATCCGTCGGGCATCGGCAGCCAGGTCCGCGGCGAGTCCGAGAACCCGTACGGCGGCCGGTCGCCGTCCCACGGGATCGGGACACGACAGTGGTCGCGCCCGGTCTCGGCGTGGCCGGTGCGCTCCCAGGTCGGATCGGTGAGCCGATCGTGGGGGATGGAGTAGTCGCTGGGCAGGCCGAGTTCGGCGCCATTGTAGACGAACGTGATGCCCGGCAGGGCGAGCGCGACGAGGGCCATCGCGCGGGCGCGCGCGGTGCCGATGGCGCCGTTGCCGTAGCGGGTCACCTCGCGCACGACGTCGTGGTTCGACAGCGCCCATGTGGGGGCGGCGCCGGAGACGCGGGCGGCCTCGAGGGTGGAGTCGATCGCCTCGCGGATCGCCGCCGCCTCGAACGGGGCGCCGGTGAGGGCGAAGTGGAACGCGAAGTGCAGCTCGTCGGGCCGGAGATAGCGCGCGAACCGCTCGACCGAGCCCACCCAGACCTCGCCGAAGGCGGCGGTGCCGGGGTGGTCGTCGAGGACGCGCCGGATCCGTCGGTGGACATCGTGGACGCCGGGCTGATCCCACCGTGTGTCACGGGTGTCGACGACGAGCTGCGCGATCTCCACGTCGTCGGGCAGGTCCGCGAGGTCGGCGGGTTTCGCGAGTCCGTGCGCGACGTCGATCCGGAACCCGTCCACTCCCAAGTCGAGCCAGAACCGCAGGGTGTGCTCGAGATCGTCGGCGACGTCCGGGTGCGACCAGTCGAGGTCGGGCTGTTCGGGGGCGAAGAGGTGGAGGTACCACTGCCCGGGCGTGCCGTCGGGCTCGGTGACGCGGGTCCAGGCGGGGCCGCCGAACACGGACGGCCAGTTGTTGGGCGGCTCGGATCCGTCCTCGCCCCGCCCGTCGCGGAAGAAGTAGCGCGCCCGCTCGGGGCTGCCCGGCCCGGCGGCGACCGCGTCGGCGAACCAGGGGTGCTCCGCGCTGGTGTGGTTGGGCACGAGGTCCATGATGAGAACCATGCCCGCGGCGTGCAGTCGCTCCAGCAGCCGCTCGAGGGTGGCGACGTCCCCGAACAGCGGGTCCACGTCTCGTGGGTCCGAGACGTCGTATCCGTGGTCGACGCCCGGCGAACGCATGATCGGCGAGAGCCAGATCCCGTCCACTCCGAGCGACTCGAGGTGTCCCACGCGGTCGAGGACGCCCTGCAGATCCCCCGTCCCGTCACCGTCGGAGTCGGCGAACGAGCGTGGGTAGATCTGGTAGAGGACCATGTCGTCCCATGCTCGCCGGGCGTGCGCGGGGGAGGGGGTCACGGCACGTCGGCGGTGTTGACCATCATGGCGGCGGCGCGGGTGAGGTAGTCCACCAGCGCGGCGCGGTGCTCGTCGCCCAGGGTGTCGCGGTCGATCGTCTCGACCGCCGCGAGCATGTGGGTGAGCCACGCGTCGTGGGCGGCGCGGTCGACGACGTACGGATTGTGCCGCATACGCAGTCGCGGGTGCCCGCGTTGCTCGGAGTAGGTGGTGGGGCCTCCCCAGTACTGCTCGAGGAACATCCGCAGGCGGTCCTCGGCGGGGCCCAGGTCCTCCTCGGGGTACATCGGGCGCAGCACGGGGTCGTTCGCCACGCGGCGGTAGAACTCGTGGACGATCTTCCGGAACGTCTCCGCCCCACCGACCTCGTCATAGAACGTGCTGCTGCTCATGCCTTCCATGATGCCTGCATGGTCACCTTCGGGCCGCCGGGGCGGACACCCGCGGGCCCCCGCGCAGGTGGTGGCGCCGCGCCGAACCCGCGCCCGCCCCGCCCGCCGCGACGCTTGCGGCGATATGGACGTACGCATGGCGGTTTTGGACGTAACCAGGCTGGTGATCCGGGCTCCGGAGCGACATGATTACGTCCAAATTTCGCCCCGCTGGGCTGCGCCTCGACACGCTGGGCCCCGCCCCCGCCGCGACTGGTCCCGGCAGGGCGGCCCGGCGAGCCCGCTCGCCTGTAAACCGCGCGAAGAGTTCACCGAAGGTGCATCATCGTTGCAGGCAAGGTTCACTGCGGGCCCGGTCGGGAATGGTGCACTGGGCTCGGAGCAGACGAGCGGAGACCGACCATGGGCACAGCAGTGCGCGAGAACTCGGAGTACCGACAACGGGGGGCTCGAGCCCCGAAGCGACTGGAGCCGGTCCCGGACCGGCCGGTCCCGCTCGCGTCGGCGCCGCGCGTGCTGCTGCTCAACGCCAGCTACGAGGCACTCACCGCGTTGCCGGCCCGGCGAGCCGTGGTGATGCTGCTGGGCGGGAAGGCCGACGTGGTGCACGAGCATCCGGTGGAGGTCGTGGTGCGGTCGGTGGACACCTCGGTGCGCGTGCCCTCCGTCATCCGGCTCCGTGAGTACGTCCGGATCCCGTACCGCTCGCAGGTGCCGATGACCCGCGCCGCGCTCATGCACCGGGACGGGCACCGCTGCGGCTACTGCAACGCCAAGGCCACGACCGTCGACCACGTCGTCCCACGCAGCCGTGGGGGAGCGCACAACTGGGAGAACTGCGTCGCCTCGTGCGCACCGTGCAACCACCGCAAGGCGGACAAGCTCCTCTCCGAGCTGGGTTGGGAACTCAAGGTGCCGCTCGTCGCCCCGCGTGGCCGGACGTGGAGGCTCGTCTCGCAGTTGCGGGAGATCGGCCCGTACTGGGAGGACTACCTCTACCTCGACGCCGCCTGATCCTGCGAACTCCGGCGGCCGAGGTGCCGCGGCCGCCTGCCCGGCGATGGACCTGTCAGTCGGCCTCGGCGGCGTCGACGGCCCGGGCCGCCAACGCGCGGGTCATGTCCGCGGTCTGCTCGGCGATGATCCGACGCAGCGACGACGGCCGCGACTCGTCGGCGATCACCTGCTCGAACCGCTCCACGGTCTCGCTGTCGACCGCCCAGGAGGGGAAAATCCCCTCGGCGACGGTCTGCGCGAGGTCGCCGGGGCGGGCCTTCCACAACGCGGTGACGTCGTCGAGATAGCGCTCGCAGAGCCCAGTGAGCAGGTGCTCGTGGCCGGGCAGATCCAGCCCGAGGAGCGTGGCACGCACGATCGCGTTGGTCGGGGCGTCGGCGCCCGTTGTCAGGAGCAACTCCTCCGCCTCCTCCTTCGCGGCGACGGAGGGGCGAGCCGCCCGGGCGGTGGCGGCCCGGCGCGCCCCGCCGGCCGTGTCGTCGGCGGCGAGTTCGGCATCGATGCGGTCGACGCCCTCGACGCCCGCGGCGACGAGTGACGTGAGCACGGTCCAGCGGAGATCGGTGTCGACGACGAGGCCGGGCAGGCCCGCGTCCTCGGCACCCGCGTCGAGGAGCGTCCCGAGCACACGCTGCTGATCGATCCCGATCGGGCACGCACACAGCGCGGTGAGGAACGCGAGCTGATGATCCGAACCCGGTTCGGCGTCGCGGGCCGCGGCGAGCATGGCCCCGGAGAACGTCGCCCACCCGGTCGCGGCCGCCCAGTCCGGGTCGGCGTAGCGTGCCAACGCGGTCTGCGCCTGCGTGAGCACACGCTGGACGACGCCGATCTGGGACTCGCGCGGGACGGCACGCGAGACCACCTCGACGAAGCGGCGGGCCGGGAGCCGCGCCTCCCGCGTCATCTCCCACAGCGCCGACCAGCACAGCGTCCGCGCGAGCGGGTCCACGATGTTCTCGAGGGAGTCCAGGACGGTGGCCAGCGACCCCTCGTCCAGACGGACCGAGCAGTAGGTCAGGTCCTCGTCGTTGGGCAGGACGAGGTCGGGCACCGGCTGTCCGGCCAGGTCGGCGACGACGGTCCGCTCGCCGGTGATGTCGAGTTCGGCGCGGGCGGTCCGTACGAGTGCGCCGGAGTCGTCGCGGTTGTACAGGCCCACCCCCAGGCGGTGGGTGCGCAGCTCCCCGGCCCCCGGCGCGGCGGGCCCCTGGACCACCGTCAGCTCGGAGATGCGGGCACCCTCTCCGCTGCCGGCGACGGCCACGTCGACGGAGATCGGGTTGATGCCGGTGGTCCGCAGCCACTGGTCGGCCCAGCCGGACAGGTCCCGGCCGGAGGACTTCTCCAGCGCCGACAGCAGATCGTCGAACTCGGCGTTACCGAACGCGTGCTCGGCGAAGTACGCGCGCAGCCCCGCGAGGAACGGCTCGCGACCGACGTAGGCGACGAGCTGCTTGAGCACCGAGGCGCCCTTGGCGTAGGTGATGCCGTCGAAGTTGGCCTCGACCGTCTCCAGATCGGTCATGTCCGCCGCCACGGGGTGCGTCGACGGCAGCTGGTCCTGGCGGTACGCCCACGACTTCTCCACGTTGGCGAACGTCGTCCACGCCTCGGTGTACTGCGTCGCATCGACCTGGGCGAGCACGGAGGCGAAGGTGGCGAACGACTCGTTGAGCCACAGGTCATCCCACCACCGCATGGTCACGAGGTCCCCGAACCACATGTGGGCCATCTCGTGGAGGATCGTCTCGTTGCGCCGCTCGTAGCGGTAGCCGGTCACCCGGGAGCGGAAGACGTAGTCCTCGAGGAACGTCACCGCGCCGGCGTTCTCCATGGCTCCCGCGTTGAACTCGGGGACGAAGATCTGGTCGTACTTGCCGAACGCGTACGGCAGCCCGAACTCGCGGTGGTAGAAGCCGAACCCCTCCTTGGTCTCCGCGAAGAGGCGGTCGGCGTCGAGGTGCTCGGCGAGCGAGGCGCGGCACAGCAGTCGTAGCGGGATGGTGCCGTGCTCGTCGGTGTAGGCGTCCTCCACCACGTAATACGGGCCCGCGATGAGCGCGACCAGGTACGTGGACATGATCTCGGTCGGCGCGAAGCGGTGGATCACGCCGCCGCCCTCCGCCGGTGACTCCTCGGCCAGCGTGTTGGCCACCACGACCCACTTCTCGGGTGCCGTCACCGTGAGCGTGTACCTCGCCTTGAGATCCGGCTGGTCGAAGCAGGCGAAGACACGCTTCGCGTCCGCCGTCTCGAACTGGGAGTAGAGATAGACCTCCCCGTCCGCCGGATCGACCATCCGGTGCAGACCCTCACCGGTCGTGGTGTACGCCAGATCGGCGTCCACCACGAGCTCGTTGGACTCCTGCAGATCCGGAAGGGTGAGGCCCTCCTCGTCGTCGTACCGGTTCTCCTCCCCGGCCGGGAACAGCTCCCGGCCGTTGAGGACCGCCGACCTGATCACGGCGGACCGCAGGTCGATGAACGTCTCCGCGCCCGGGCGCGCGCAGGAGAACCGCACCACGGTGCGCGAGCGGAACGTGCCGGACCCGGGCCCGCCACTGCCGTCGGTGAGGTCGATCTCCACGTCGTACGACTCGACGCTGAGCAGGTCCGACCGCGCGGTGGCGTCGGCGCGGGTGAGGTTGAGCGAGCGCATCAGTGGGACCTCGGTTCGGTGGGGGTTCGTCTACCGCACCAGTCCTACCACCCGGACCCGACACGTAAGCGGCAGTGGCGGCACGCGCGCCGGACGGGGAGGATGGGGACATGACCTCCAGTACGCAGTCCACCACCTGTTCCGTCGACTTCTGGTTCGATCCGCTGTGCCCCTTCGCGTGGGTCACCAGCCGCTGGATCCTCGAGGTCGAGAAGGTCCGTGACATCTCCCTGACGTGGAACGTCATGAGCCTGGCCGTGCTCAACGACGGCCGCGACCTGCCCGAGGACTACATGGAGAAGATGAAGCTCGCGTGGGGCCCCGTGCGGGTGGCGATCGCCGCCGCCAAGCGCCACGGCCAGGAGGTCCTCGGGCCGCTGTATACCGAGATGGGCACCCGCATCCACGACCAGGGTCGTGGCGTCGAGGACCCGACCGTCATCACCGAGGCGCTCCAGGCGGCCGGCCTGGACGCCGATCTCGCCGCGGCAGCGGGGACCGATGAGTACGACGACGAGCTCCGCGCCTCCCATCACCGGGGCATGGACCCGGTGGGCGACGAGGTCGGGACCCCGGTCGTCCACGTCGACGGGGTGGCCTTCTTCGGGCCCGTCCTGACGCGCATCCCGCGCGGCGAGGAGGCCGGCAAGGTGTTCGACGGCGCCGCGCTGCTCGCCGGGTTCCCGTACTTCTTCGAGCTCAAGCGCAGCCGCACGGAGGATCCGCGGTTCGACTGAGCCGCGATGTCGGCCCCGGTGCCCCCGGGATGGGCGCACCCGGGGCGTGGCAGAATCGCCGCCATGCGCATCTACCTGGGAGCGGACCACGCCGGCTTCGAGACCAAGAACGTCATCGCCGAGCACCTGAAGGCCTCCGGCCACGAGGTCGTCGACTGCGGCGCCCACACCTACGACGCCGAGGACGACTACCCCGCCTTCTGCATCGACGCCGCCCGCAAGGTCGTCGCCGACCCGGGCAGCCTCGGGATCGTCCTGGGCGGCTCCGGCAACGGCGAGCAGATCGCCGCGAACAAGGTGCCCGGTGCCCGCTGTGCCCTGGCGTGGAGCGTAGAGACCGCCCGGCTCGCGCGGGAGCACAACAACGCGCAGCTGATCGGCATCGGCGGGCGTATGCACTCGCAGGAGGAGGCGCTGGCGATCGTCGACGCGTTCCTCGACCAGGAGTGGTCGGGTGCCGAGCGGCACCAGCGGCGCATCGACATCCTCGCCGAGTACGAGCGCACCGGCGAGGCCCCCGCGGTCCCCGGCGCCTGATTCCCTGACCGGCCCGGTCCCCACCGTGTCCGAGCGTCACCGTGCCTGAGGGGCACACCCTCCACCGGCTGGCCCGCCTGCACACCGAGTACTTCGCAGGCGGGCCCGTCCGTGTGTCCAGCCCCCAGGGTCGATTCGCGGACCATGTCGTCGTCGACGGACGGCACTTCGACCGCGCCACGGCGGTCGGCAAGCACCTCTTCCACCACTACGAGGGCGGCCTCGCCGTCCACGTCCACCTGGGCCTGTACGGCTTCTTCGACACCCACCTGGTTCCCGAGGGGCAGGACCCGCCGGCTCCGGTCGGGCAGGTCCGCATGCGGGTGGGCGCGATCGCCGACGGGGCGCCCGCACACTGGGTCGACCTGCGTGGACCGACCCGGTGCGAGGTGATCGCCGAGGCGGAGGTCGGCGCCGTGCGCGACCGACTGGGCCCCGACCCCCTCGACCCGGACGCCGAGCCGGAGCGGGCCTGGGCCCGGATCGCGCGCAGCGCCCGGCCCATCGGTGCCCTGCTCATGGACCAGAAGGTCCTGGCCGGCGTCGGCAACGTCTACCGCGCCGAGGTGCTCTTCCGGCACGGGATCGACCCGTTCCGTCCGGGCAAGGACCTCGATCGCGCGCAGTTCGACGCCGTGTGGGACGACCTCGTCGCGCTGATGGAGATCGGGGTACGGACCGGGGCCATCCACACCATCCGTCCCGAACACGATCACGGCGACGTGCCGAGGCGTGGCGCCGACCGGCCGCGCAACTACGTTTACCAACGCGACGGCTGGGAGTGCCGGGTCTGCGGGGACCAGGTGCGTCAGCAGGCGATGGAGGCGCGGACCCTGTACTGGTGTCCCACCTGCCAGCCGGGGCGGCCCGGCCGCTGACCGGGCGGCTTCGGGTGGGGGGGTGCAGCCGCGCGCGACCATGGCGTCTGGCGCGCACAGGAGTCGGGGCGAGACGCCATGGCGAGGGGCGGCTGTGGGCGGGCCGGTCGGGCGGGCGCGCGAGACGCCATCCGCGGGAGCGACTGCGCATCGACGGGGGCGTGCTGACGAGAAGAGCCCCGAGCCGTCGGTGGGGACGGGCGGGGCTCTCTGTGGAGCGGGTGACGGGAATCGAACCCGCGTATCCTGCTTGGAAGGCAGGGGCTTTACCATTAAGCTACACCCGCGTCGGTGTCCTGACCTGGGGTTTTCCCCCGGGTCCCGCTCACGCTGTGACAACACTACCGGACGCCGCGCGGCGCTCCCAACTTCCGGGCCGATAAGTCGGAATCGGTGCCGGGGTCGGCCTGTCGTACACTGGGCGAGTTGGTTTGGCGGCCCGGCGGATTTCCCGTGCGTGACAGCGGGGTGGTCGGCCGCGCGACCCACCGGGATGTGGCGCAGCTTGGTAGCGCATCCGCTTTGGGAGCGGAGGGTCGCAGGTTCGAATCCTGTCATCCCGACCAGCGGAGCCGAAAGACACGAACCCCCAGAAGACTTCCTAGGAGAACATCACCGTGAAGAGCACTGTCGAGCAGCTCAACCCGACCCGGGTCAAGATCACCGTGGAGGTGCCGTTCGCGGAGCTCGAGCCGGACTTCGCCAAGGCCTACAAATCGCTCGCCGGCCAGGTCAACATCCCGGGCTTCCGTCCCGGTAAGGCCCCGGCCAAGCTCCTCGAGTCGCGGATCGGTCGCCCGGCCGTCCTCGAGCAGGTCATCAACGACATGATCCCCGCGCGCTACAGCCAGGCCGTCGACGAGCACGAGCTCGTGGTCCTGGCCCAGCCGGAGATCGAGGTCACCAAGCTCGAGGACAACGACGTCGTGGAGTTCACGGCCGAGGTCGACGTCCGCCCGGAGATCACCCTGCCGAAGTTCGAGGACCTCGAGGTCACCGTCGAGGCGCCCGAGACCGACGACGCCGCCGTCGACGCCGAGCTCGACAACCTCCGCGCCCGCTTCGGCACCCTCAAGGGCGTCGAGCGTGGCGCCACCAAGGGCGACTTCCTGTCCGTGGACCTGGCCGCCACCGTCGACGGCGAGCCGGTCGAGGACGCCTCCACCGAGGGCCTGTCCTACGAGCTCGGTTCGGGCACGCTCATCGAGGGGCTCGACGAGGCCGCCGAGGGCCTCAAGGCCGGCGAGTCCAAGGAGTTCACCTCCTCGCTCGTCGCCGGTGAGCACGCCGGCAAGGAGGCCGTCATCACGGTGACCGTCCAGTCGGTCAAGGAGCGCGAGCTCCCCGAGGCCGACGACGAGTTCGCCCAGATGGCCAGCGAGTTCGACACGCTCGAGGAGCTGCGCGCCGATCTCACCGAGAAGGTCGCCCAGCAGGCCAAGGCCGGCCTCGCCGGGGAGATCCGCGACAAGGTGCTCGACGCTCTCCTCGAGGCCACCGACGTCCCGACCCCCGACGCCCTCGTCGAGGCAGAGGCGCATCAGCAGCTGCACTCGATCTTCGGCGATGCCGCGCACGACGACGACATGATCAACTCCATGCTCGCCGCGGAGGGCACCGACCGCGAGACCTTCGATGCGGAGACGCTCGAGGCCACCGCCCGTGCCATCCGTAGCCAGCTCCTGCTGGACGCGGTCGCCGAGGAGGCCTCCACCGACGTCTCGCAGGAGGAGCTCACGCAGCACATCCTGTTCCAGGCCCAGCGCTACGGCATGGACCCCAACCAGTTCGTGCAGCAGATCCAGCAGACCGGCCAGCTCGGCTCGCTGTTCTCCGACGTCCGCCGCTCCAAGGCCCTGGCCGACGTGATCCAGCAGGTCACCGTCAAGGACGCCGAGGGCAACGTCGTGGACACCTCCGAGTTCTTCGGCACCCGTGAGGACGCCTCGGACGAGGACGCCGCCGATGAGGCGACCGACTCCGCCGACGAGTCGCGCGAGGGCACCGACGCCTGATCGGTACGCCCAGTCGCATCCGGGGGCCGGGGACCACCACGCGTGGTCCCCGGCCCTCTCCTCGTCAGGGGCTGCCCCGGCGGAGAGCGGGGTCGGCCGACGCTGAGAGCGAACACCCGCCCCGGCGGGACGGTTCCGTCCCCGGCGTTGGTTAGTGTTTGACGTAACGGTTCCCCGGCCACCGGTCGGCCGGGCGCCGCGCGAGCGGTGAAGACGATGAGCGAAGGTAGGTTCCCCGTGGCCCAGAACGGTTCAGCGGCTCAGCCCGGTTCGACACAGCCCGCCCTCAACTCGCCGGGGTCCCACGGACTCACTCTCGGCGACTCGGTGTACGAACGTCTCCTGCAGGAGCGGATCATCTTCCTGGGCTCCCAGGTCGACGACGACATCGCCAACCGCCTCTGCGCGCAGATGCTCCTGCTCGCCGCGGAGGACCCCTCCCGCGACATCGCGATGTACATCAACTCGCCCGGCGGCTCGGTGACGGCCGGCATGGCCATCTACGACACCATGCAGTTCGTCGAGTGCGACGTGGCCACCTACGGCATGGGGCTGGCCGCCTCGATGGGCCAGTTCCTGCTGGCGGCCGGGACGAAGGGCAAGCGCTACGCCCTCCCGCACGCCAAGATCATGATGCACCAGCCGTCGGCCGGCGTCGGTGGCTCCGCCGCGGACATCGCCATCCAGGCCGAGCAGTTCGCGGCGACCAAGCGTGAGATGGCCGAGCTCATCGCCTTCCACACCGGTCAGTCGTTCGAGCAGGTCACCGAGGACTCCGACCGTGACCGTTGGTTCACGGCCGAGCAGGCCAAGGAGTACGGCTTCGTCGACCACGTGATCTCGCGTGCGTCCCAGTCCGGCGGGTCCTCGCCGTCGTGATCGAGTCCTTCCCCGGCGGGAGCGCTCCCGCCGACCGTCCAGCCCCGCACACGACCACGGAGTCCCCGATGACCTCACTGCCGTCCTCGCGCTACATTCTCCCGTCCTTCGTCGAGCACTCCAGCTACGGCGTCAAGGAGTCCAACCCGTACAACAAGCTCTTCGAGGAGCGCATCATCTTCCTGGGCACCCAGGTCGACGACGCCTCGGCGAACGACATCATGGCCCAGCTCCTGGTCCTGGAGGGCCAGGATCCGGACCGCGACATCACCATGTACATCAACTCGCCGGGCGGCTCGTTCACGTCGCTCATGGCGATCTACGACACGATGCAGTACGTGCGCCCGGACGTCGTGACGGTGTGCCTCGGGCAGGCCGCGTCGGCCGCGGCCGTCCTCCTGGCGGCCGGCACGAAGGGCAAGCGTGCCGCGCTTCCCAACGCCCGCATCCTCATCCACCAGCCCGCCACCGGCGGCATCCAGGGTCAGGTCTCGGACCTGGAGATCCAGGCCGCGGAGATCGAGCGGATGCGTCGACTCATGGAGACCACCCTCGCCCGTCACACCGGTCGTGACGCCGACCAGATCCGCAAGGACACGGACCGCGACAAGATCCTCACGGCCGAGGAGGCCAAGGACTACGGCATCATCGACACCGTGTTCGACTACCGCAAGCTGTCGGCGGGCAACTGACGCGGCGGGGGCGCGCCGCTCAGGGGAGCGGTGCGCCGTCGGGTGCAATGAACTGATCGCGCGGGGCGGCTTTTGTGGCCGCTCCCGCGTACCGTCGACTACGGGGCGTGACATCGACGCCCCCGGAATGCGAGGACGTAGAACTCATGGCGCGTGTGGGTGAGAGCGGCGACCTGTTGAAGTGTTCCTTCTGTGGGAAGAGCCAGAAGCAGGTCAAGAAGCTGATCGCCGGTCCCGGGGTCTACATCTGCGACGAGTGCATCGAGCTGTGCAACGAGATCATCGAGTCGGAGGTCGACGAGTCGCAGGAGGCGGGTCTCGACGCGCTGCCCAAGCCGGCCGAGATCCACGCGTTCCTCGACGAGTACGTGGTGGGGCAGGACGCGGCCAAGCGCAATCTCGCGGTGGCCGTCTACAACCATTACAAGCGCATCCGCGTCGGCGCGGCCCTCGGGCGCGGTGACGGCGTCGAGCTGGCCAAGTCCAACATCCTCATGCTGGGCCCGACCGGCTGCGGCAAGACCTACCTCGCCCAGACCCTCGCCAAGATGCTCAACGTGCCGTTCGCGATCGCGGACGCCACAGCGCTGACCGAGGCCGGGTACGTGGGCGAGGACGTGGAGAACATCCTCCTCAAGCTCATCCAGGCCGCTGACTTCGACACCAAGCGCGCCGAGATGGGCATCATCTACATCGACGAGGTCGACAAGATCGCGCGCAAGGCGGAGAACCCGTCGATCACGCGGGACGTGTCCGGCGAGGGCGTCCAGCAGGCGCTGCTCAAGATCCTCGAGGGGACCCAGGCGTCGGTGCCCCCGCAGGGCGGGCGCAAGCACCCGCACCAGGAGTTCATCCAGATCGACACGTCCAACGTGCTGTTCATCGTGGCCGGCGCGTTCCAGGGCCTGGAGAAGATCGTCGGCGACCGCGTGGGCCGCAAGGGCCTGGGGTTCGGCGCGGAGGTGGCCAGTAAGAACGAGCTGGACACCACGGACAATTTCTCGGAGGTCATGCCCGAGGACCTGGTCAAGTTCGGTCTGATCCCGGAGTTCATCGGGCGCCTGCCCGTGGTGGCGACCGTGACGAGCCTCGACCGCGAGGCCCTGGTGAACATCCTCGCCGAGCCGAAGAACGCGCTGGTCAAGCAGTACGCCCGCCTGTTCGAGATGGACGGTGTGGAGCTCGAGTTCACGCAGGACGCGCTGGAAGCCGTGGCTGATCAGGCGATCCTGCGCGGTACCGGCGCCCGTGGTCTGCGCGCGATCATGGAGGAGGTCCTGTTGCCGGTCATGTACGACATCCCGGGCCGCGACGACGTCGCCCGCGTGGTGGTCACCGGCGAGACGGTGCGCGACAACGTCCTCCCGACGATCGTCCCGGTCTCCGAGGAGGAGCCCCGCGAGCGCTCGGCGTGAACTGACCCCGGAGACGCTGCGACCTGTCAGACGAGACGGCCCCCGCCACCTGGCGGGGGCCGTCTCGTGTCCGCGCGCGTCAGGACAGGGTCCGGCGCTCGAGCAACGCGGTGACCGCCATCCCCACCACGATGCCCCAGAACGGCGCCGAGATCCCCAGCAGAGAGACCTCGGCCACGGTCACGAGGAGACACACCAGCGGGCCGAGCGCGCGGTCGGTGCGGAACGCGGTGACGAACGCGGACTGGAGAGGCGCGAGCATCGCGAGCCCGCCGAGCGCGGCGATGAACGCCGCCGGTGTGCCCAGGATGAGGCCGACGAACGCGGGGGAGAGCACCCCCACGACCAGCGCCAGCGCGCCGTTGGTGATGGCGGCGGCGTAGTGGCGCTCGCGGTCGCCGGAGGAGACGATGAGGGCGTTGGTCGGTCCGGTGAGGCAGGTCGAGACCGCGCCGATGGCGGAGACGAGTAGGGACCAGACGCCGCACGCGACCGCGCACGCGGAGACGGGCGGGTGATGGCCCTTGGCGCGCAGTACGGCGATGCCCTGCCCGTTCTGCACAACCAGGACGGTGATGGCCAGCGGGACCACGAGTTCGGTCATCGCGCGCAGGGTGAACTCGGGCGTCTGCAGCATCGGCGCGGCGATGAGGCCGTCGTCGAGGATCCCCCGTGACAGGCCGCCGGTGAGGACGACCGCGACGATCCCCACGACCATGGCGGCGAGGATGGGTGGGACCACGCGGGCGACGCGGGGGACGGAGCCGACGACGACGAAGGCGAGCGCCATCGGGAGGGCCACCGCGGCTGAGGACCAGACGGAGGACACCAGGCCGAGCCCGAACTGGAGGAAGACCCCGGCGACCATGGCCATGATGATCGGCATGGGGATCCAGTCCATGAGCCGGCGGGCCAGGCCGGACAGGCCGACCAGCAGGATCACCACCCCGGTGACGACGTAGGCCCCGAGGACCTCCGACCACCGCAGGTGGGCGAGCGAGTTGCCGACGATGACGGTGCCGGGGATGGTCCAGAAGAAGGCCAGCGGCGTGCGGTGGATCCAGCTCATGAGGATGGTGAGCAGGCCGTTGGCGAAGAAGACGCCGAAGATCCACGAGGACAGTTGGCCGGGGGAGAGGTCCCCCTGGCCGCCGGCGGTGAGGATGACGGCGACGGGGCCGGTCGCGGAGAAGACCAGCGCGATGAGGGCGTTGGCGAATTCGCGGGGGCCGATGTCGGAGAGCACCCGGCGCGGCGAGGGCCGGGTGGTGGTGGCCGTGGGCGGGGCGACGGTCGTCGGGGGTCCGGTGGTCACAGTTTTCCCGGGAGGTCGTGGTCGGTTCGGAACGGTTCGGCGTTGCGGGAGACGTAGGCGGCGAGTTCGGTGCGTCCGCTGATCCCGAGCTTCGAGTAGATGCGGGTCAGGTGGTACTGGACGGTCTTGACGGACAGGAACAGTTCCTCGGCGGCCTGGGCGTTGGTGCGGCCGGCGGCGACGAGGGTCGCGACGGCGCTCTCCTGGGGGGTCAGGGTGCTGTTGCCGCCGGTGCGGGTGACGTCGACGCCGCCCGCGCGGCGTTCCCGGTCGCACCGCTCGACGTACGCGCGGGCCCCGAGCTGTTCGTAGATGTCGCGCGCCGTGCCCAGCGCCAGGTGGGCCTCGCGACGTCGGCCTGCCCTGCGCAGGGTCTGCCCGTACCCGAAGTGCATGCGCGCCGAGTAGTAGGGCATCGCCAGTCCGTCGAGGTGATCGAGGCTACGGCGGAAGATGCGGTTGCACTCGTCGACGTCGCCCCGGACGGCGGCGATGCGGGCGCGCACGGCGCCGAGGCGGGCGAGGGTGGATCGGTGGCCCTGCCTCTCGGCACGTGCCTCGGCGGGGCCGATGAGGCCCTCCGCCTCGTCCAGTCGCCCCGC
>NZ_JAALDU010000319.1 GCF_014145015.1 Dietzia sp. E1
TCGGGCGATTCCGGTGGCGCGGCGGGTTCCGGCTCCGGTTCGGCGGCAGGCGCGGGCGGCTCGGCCCGCGGGAGCGGCGCGGGCTCGGGGTTGAGCTCCGCCGAGGAGCGCGCGCTGACCAAGGAGATGTCCAAGATCGAGCGCCAGATGGGCAAGCTCGACTCCCGGGAGGCCGAGCTCCACCGCGAGATGGCGGCGGTGTCCGAGGGCGCCATGGACACCGAGAAGCTGGCGGCGCTCGATCGCAAGCTCAAGGACGTCTCCGCGGAGAAGGACGCGCTCGAGGAGCGGTGGATGGAGCTGGGCGAGCAACTCGAGGGCTGAGCCCGCCCGCCGTCCGCCAACTTTGGTGTAGCTACTGCGAAATCAGGGCCGGGATTTCGCAGTAGCTACACCAAAATCGGGTTAGTAGTGGGACGCGGGCCGGGGACGACGGCAGGGGAGGTGAGCATGCGGGTGCGCGGGCGAACATTCCGCGCCTCGGGCATGTGGATGGTCGTCGTCTCTGTCCACAGCAGCGCTCGCAGCCGGGTCAGGACGGGCCGAGCGGGTCGACTATGAGCACGTGCCAGCACCTCGAACCGGAGATCCGTTCCTCGGCAGCGACGCCGTCTCGTCGGGTCGGCTGACTCCCTATCAACTGCGGACGACCCAGCGTCGACTCTTTCCCGACGTGTATATCGATGCCGCGGTTCCTCTGCGGGCTCGAACACTGGTGGCCGGGGCGTTCCTATGGGCGCCCGCGGAATCGGTGATCGGCGGGCTCGGTGCGGCGTTGTTCCATCGCGAGCGCTGGTATGCGCGGGAAGCGGTGAGTCGGTCGATCGACGTGTACTCGGCGGGGACACCGCGCGCGACGACCGGCGTGCGCATCCGCAGACTGACCCGGGAACTGCCGACGGAGCACGTGGTCACCGTCGGCGGAATCCGGGTCACCTCTGCCGCACGGACCGCGGTGGACGTGGCGCGCTGGGAGTGCGACGACGACATCGCGATCGCCAAGATCGACGCGATCTGCAACAGGGCTGGGATCGACGTGGACGCCGTGGCAGCAGCGGCAGAGCACATGAAAGGGCTGCACGGGGTCCAGCGCGTGCGCGATCTCCTCCCGTTCTGTGACAGGCGGGCGGACTCGCCGCCGGAGACCAGACTCCGTTTGATGCTCGTACGCGGCGGCCTGCCGGCGCCGACCCCGCAAGTGGTGATCTACAACGAGTACGGGGAGAAGATCGCGACAGCCGACCTGGCGTACGATGGGCAGAAGGTCGCGATCTTCTACGACAGTGAACTCCACCGCGAGAAATCCGCCTGGGAGTTCGACGCGTGGGCGAACGCAGAACTTCTCGAACTCGGATGGGTGCCGCTTCGGGTCACCGCCCAGATGATGCGCCACCCTCCGATGCTCCTCAGGCAGGTCCGGGCGGCTCTCATGCGGCAATCGCGGCAGACGTGAAGAGCACAGAGGGGTGGTCTGACATCTGCCGCCGCGCGAGGGGTGAGTGAGCCGCGAGGCAGCGATTCCGGTAAGCCCCCTGGAGCGAGCTGAACGGTGCCCTGCCCCCGAGGTTTGGTGGCACCACTGCGAAGTAGCCGGTCGATTCTCGCAATGGTGCCGACAAAGCTTGGGGCGGGCGGCGCAATGGTCGGCGGGCTACATAACGCTCGACGCGCGGCGAGGGGCCGGTGAACGGCGGCGGGTTCGAGCAGTGATCAGCTGGCGGCGGAGTGGATCGCCTCCAGGAGGGCGTCGGTGTCGGTGAGATCCGACAGGACGGTGTGGGCTCCGGCGGCGGCGAGGTCGTCAGCGGTCACCCGACCGGTCGCGACCGCCACGCAGCCGGCTCCCGCGTCTAGTGCGCCCCGGACGTCGTGGACGTGATCGCCCACGACCACCGCGCGTGCCGGCGACACGTCGAGCCCGCGATCCCCGGCCGCGGCGACCGCCTCCCTCACGAGGTGCGCGCGGTCGGCGTGGTGATCACCGAAGGCGCCCAGGTCGGGGTCGGGCAGCCCGTCGAACCCGCAGAGCCGCAGTTTGAGCAGCGCGGTCCGGCGCATGTTGCCCGTGACGATCCCCTGGTGCAGCCGCGGGTCCGCGGCCA
>NZ_JAALDU010000320.1 GCF_014145015.1 Dietzia sp. E1
GACGCGGGCTGTCCGGCGTGGTCCGCCCCGGTCGGCACGGTGGCCGCCGTGCCGACCTCGTCAGGCAATGGCGGCCGCGTTCACGGCGGCGACGGCGAGGAGCGTGGCCGCGACGGCGAGCGCGGCGGTGCTGAACCGCGGCGCGCTGACGAGGTCCCGGAATCTGCCGGGGACCAGCAGTTCCAGGATCACCAGGGTGACAGCCTGGAAGATCACCCCGAGCAGGCCGTAGACGGCGACGTCGATCAGCCCCAGGACCAGGGAGTCCGAAGCGTTGGTCATGACGGTGACGACGATGATCGCGAGGGAGATAGCCGAGGCGGCGAACAGCGCGGCGGCGTTGGGGCGGTGGTCGACGAAGACGTGGTGGCGCAGGCTGCCGGGCGTCAGCAGGTCGAGCATGACGAAGCCGAGCGTCAGGACCAGGGCGCCGACGCCGAAGTAGGCCAGCGACACCCCTATCCCGTCCAGGAGTTCGGGTACGTGGTCGGCGGGTCCGGCGGCGATGATCACCGTGTCTCCTTGGGGGTTCGGTTCGTGGGTGGGCGTCTCGTGGGTCACTTCGCGCCGACCCCGCCGGAGCTCCCCCCGGCGGACCGGGCCGGGCTGCCGGGCCCGAAAGCGCCGCCGAGGAAGATGAAGCCTCCGGAACGGAGCGTGCGGGAGTTCTCGTCGAGCTGAACGCGACAGGCGAGATCGCCGGACCGGCCGATGACGATCATGTCGTCCCCGTACCGCAGGTACCGGGTGTCCTCGTTCAGCTGGTCGGCGTCCGGCCGTTCGTGGTCGCTGATGTCCTTCGCCGTGGCGTCCCGGTCGCCCCGGCACTCGTAGGTCTGGGAGGCACCGGCGACCGGGGTGTAGTTCTCCCGCACGTAGCGCACGGCGTTCTGGCCGGCCCCCACCAGCACGAGGCCCAGCAGGACCGCGCACAGTCCGGCGACGAGCGCGATGATCCACCCGCGATAGCGCTTCACGAGGCCACCTCCACCGCCGCGCTCAGCCCGGCGACAACCACACGGGACGTGGTGGCGACGACGTCACCACCACCGTCGCCGGCGGAGTCCTCGCCCGCCGGGTAGAGGTGCCAGGTGTCCCACGACCAGCCCGTGTCGTCCGGCGTGGGGGCCACCACCGTGAGCGCCCCCTCAGAGCCCGGGAAGCGCCCCGCGAGCACGGTCGGCTCCGTCGCCGCGAGCGCGGTCAGACGATCCACCAGTTCTCCGAAGGCGTCGGCGGAGAGCGTCTCGGTGGCCCCGCGCAGGTGGTGCACACCCCACGGGCCGGGGCAGGACCCCTCGGCCGGCAACGGCGCGCCCCCGGCGGTCGTCGCGCGGCAGGACACCTCCTCGGTCATCGCGTCGCGTCCGTCGATCACGAGCGTCACGGCGTGCGACGCGCCGAGGATCGACAGGCGTAGAGCGATGTCGTGCACCGGGTGTTCGAGGACGGTCGAGACGAGGGCGTCCCGCTCGGGCGCCACGCCGACCCGGTAGCCGAGCGCGGCGGCCGCGACGTCGCTCGGTTCCGCGACGAGGTCGTGCACGGTCACCGCCTGTAGTCCGGGTCGCCGGCCGCGGGGGGCGCCGGGTAGACGGTCAGCTCGCCCCGGGACATCGGGCGGCCGGACGAGACCTCCCAGCCCGCCCCGTCCCAGTTCTCGAACGACAGCAGCGAACTGCCGTCCCCGGTCCGCATGTCCTGGTAGCGCATCCGACCACGCTCGGGCAGGCCGGTGGTCCCCTCGCACGAGTACTCCGCCTCGCCCGACTCCTCGAGACGATGGACACGGTCGTCGACGATCACCTCGGCTCCGGGGCTGACGCCGAGGCCCTTCCGGGTGGTCCACCAGGTCAGCTCGAGGGTTCCCTCGTCCTCCTCGACACCGAGCCACTGCGCACCGTCCCCGCCCTCGAGGAGGTGCTCCCACCAGACGTACGGGCCCTGACGCAGGGTGATCGATCCGCGCACAACGTAGTCGATACCGCCGTAGGCGACGATCGCGCCGGGGCCGAGCTCGCGCGGCCCGAAGCCGTGGATCGGCTGGTCGGCGGCGAGCGGGTCGCGGCGGGGCGCGGCCGTAGCGGGCCTGTTCCCGCCCCGGGCCTTGGCGATGATCCCGATGATCGCGATCACCGCGACCACGAGCCCCACTATGACGAGTAGCTCTCCCACCGCGCATCCACTCCTGGATCGATGACTGACGGTCGACCCGGGCCGCCGCTTCGTGACGAGGAAAGGCTAACCCACCCGGCTCCGTGGGAGGCGCCCGGTTCCCGCGCGGCGACTCCGCTTCTCCGGAATGGACTCAGGGCCGGCTCCCCTCTCGGGAAACCGGCCCTGATCCTCGTGTCGGGCTGACAGGATTTGAACCTGCGACCCCTTGACCCCCAGTCAAGTGCGCTACCAAGCTGCGCCACAGCCCGTCACCGTCTCCGCGGCTCGCGCGGCGACTGGATCAGACTAGCGCACCCACTCGCCCGTACCGAAATCGCCTGGTCACTTGCGCTGTCGACGCTCCTTGACGCGGACGTTGACCCGCACCGGGGACCCGTCGAAACCGAACGTCTCACGCAGTCGACGCTCGAGGAACCGGCGGTAGCCGGCCTCGAGGAATCCCGTGGAGAAGAACACGAATGTCGGCGGCCGGGTGGTGGCCTGCGTGCAGAACCGGATGCGTGGCAGACGCCCGCCGCGCATGGGCGGCGGCGTCGCCGCGACGACCTCGTTCATCCAGGTGTTGAGCGGCCCGGTGGGGATCCGCTTGTCCCACGAGTCGAGCGCGGTCTCCATCGCCGGCACCAGCTTCGCCAGCGCACGGCCCGTCTTGGCGGAGATGTTGACACGGTGCGCCCAGGAGAGGACCCGTGACAGCTCGCGGTCGATCTCCTTGTCCAGGTCGTAGCGGCGGTCCTCGTCGACGAGATCCCACTTGTTGAACGCGATCACCAGCGCGCGCCCGGCGTCGGCGACCATGGAGATCACCCGCAGGTCCTGCTCGGTGATGGGCTCGGAGGCGTCGAGGAGCAGCACCACGACCTCGGCGGCCTCGATCGCACCGCGGGTGCGCAGCGAGGCGTAGTACTCGTGCCCGTAGGCCTGGTTGACCTTGCGCCGCAGCCCGGCCGTGTCGACGAACCGCCACGTGCGGCCCCCGAGCTCGACCAGCGAGTCGACGGGGTCGACCGTGGTGCCGGCGACGTTGTCGACCACGGCGCGGTCCTCGCCCGTGAGCTTGTTGAGCAGGCTCGACTTGCCCACGTTGGGCTTGCCCACCAGGGCCACCCGGCGCGGCACGTCGGCCGCCTCGCGCATCCTCGCCTTGGAGGGCAGCTGCCTCAGGATCTCGTCGAGCAGGTCGGCGGTGCCGCGCCCGTGTGCCGCGGAGATGGCGTAGGGCTGGTCGAGGCCGAGGCCCCAGAACTCGGCGGCCTCCAACTCGGCCTTGTCGCTGTCGACCTTGTTGACGGCGAGGATCACCGGGGTGTCGGAGCGGCGCAGACTCCTGGCCACCGTCTCGTCGGCCGCGGTGATCCCCACGGTGCCGTCACAGACCAGCACGATGAGGTCGGCGGTCCCCATGGCGATCTCGGCCTGCTGGGCGATCGAGCGGTGCATGCCCTTGGCGTCCTGCTCCCAGCCGCCGGTGTCCTGGACCATGAAGGTCCGGCCGTTCCACAGCGCCTCGTAGGAGACGCGGTCGCGCGTTACGCCCGGGACATCCTCGACCACGGCCTCGCGGCGGCCGATGATCCGGTTGACCAGGGTGGACTTACCGACGTTGGGGCGGCCGACGATCGCGACGGTGGGGAGGATCTCCACGCCTTCGGTCACCGCCCCGATCTCGTCGGCGAACTCCGCGGCGACCGCGTCCCAGTCGGTGTCGTCGTTCCAGGCGTCCTCGACGGTCTCCTCGCCGGGGCCGGTCGGCAGGTCGAAGTCGGTGGTGTCCTCGTTGCTCGTCACTGTGCGTTCCCTTCTGCGGTGGCGCCGTGCGACGCGTGGGTGCCCTCGGCGAGCGCGACCAACCGGTCGAGCACCTCGTCGAGGGTGAGGTCGGAGGTGTCGATGACGACCGCGTCGGCGGCCGGCCGCAGCGGGCTCGCGGCGCGCGTGGAGTCCTTGCGGTCGCGCTCGATGACGGAGGCGAGCACCTCGTCGTAGTCGGCCGCGCGTCCGGCGGCCCGGTCCTGGTCGGTACGGCGGCGCGCGCGGACCTCCGGGCTGGCGGTGAGGTAGATCTTCACCTCGGCGTCCGGCAGGACGACGGTGCCGATGTCCCGGCCCTCGAGGACGACCGTGCCGCCGTCGGACGCCAGGCGCCGTTGGAGCCGGACGAGGTTCTCACGCACCTCCGGCACGGCCGACACCGCGGAGACGGCCGCGGTGACGCGGGCGGTGCGGATCTCCTCGCTCACGTCCTCGCCGCGGAGCAGGACGCACTCGGCGCCGGCGTCGGTGCCGATCTCCAGGGGGAGATCCGCGGTCGCGGCGATGACGGCGGCGGAGTCCTCGGGGTCGATCCCGGCGCGCAGGACCTGCAGGGTGGCGACCCGGTACATGGCGCCGGTGTCGAGGTAGGCACCGCCGAGCCGGCGCGCCAGCGTCCGGGCAAGCGTGGACTTACCGGTACCGGCCGGCCCGTCGATGGCGATACGGCGACGCGGCGCGGGCCCCGTCGCGGAGGCGGAGGCGGGAACGGCGCTCACAGGCCCACCGCCTCGTACAGGTCGGAGACCTCTTTGCGGTTGAGCTTGCGGAAGGTGCCCGCGCGCTGGTCGCCGAGCGCGACCGAGCCGAAGCGGGTCCGGACGAGTGACTCGACCGGGTAGCCGACCTCGGCGAGCAGCCGACGGACGATGTGCTTGCGCCCCTCGTGGAGCACGACCTTGACCAGCGACCGCCCGTCGTGGACATCGAGGAGCGAGAACTGGTCGACCTTCGCCGGACCGTCCTCGAGCTCGACGCCCTCGCGCAGCTGCTTGCCGATGCCCTTGCCGACCACGCCGGTGACGGTCGCCATGTACGTCTTGGACACCTCGTACGACGGGTGCATGAGGCGGTGCGCCAGCTCGCCGTCGTTGGTCACCAGGAGCAGGCCCTCGGTGTCGGCGTCGAGGCGGCCGACGTGGAACAGGCGCTGCCCGGCGTCGATGCGGTCGGCCACGAGGTCGCCCACGCAGGGCCGCCCCATCTCATCGGACATGGTCGTGTGGTACCCGCGGGGCTTGTTGAGCGCGAGGTGCACGAGGGTGTCGTCGAGCACGATCCGGGTGCCGTCGACGCGGATCACGGCGGTGGCGGGATCGACCTTGACGCCCATCTCGCGCACGATCTTGCCGTCGACCTCCACCCGCCCACGGGCGATGAGGTCCTCGGAGGCCCGGCGGGAGGCGACCCCGGCCTGCGCCAGGATCTTCTGCAGGCGGACCGGTGCGCCGTCTCGGCCAGCGGATTCAGTCATGGGTGAGTCACATCTCTTCGTCGTCGTCTCGGGGGGTGGGTTCGGGCGCCGCCGCGCGGCGCCGCCCCAGGGGGATCCGCGGATCCTCCGCGGGGTCGTCGCTCATCTCGTCGACCAGGTCGACATCCGGTAGCAGCGGGGCGATGTCCGGCAGCTCGTCGAGCGACGCGAGCCCCAATCTTTCCAGAAATAGTTCCGTCGTCCTATACAGCATGCCCCCGGTGTCGGCGTCGGTGCCGCATTCGACGGCCAGTCCGCGCGCCACGAGGGTCCGCATGACGCCGTCGACGTTGACGCCGCGGACCGCCGCGATGCGGGAGCGGGTCACCGGCTGGCGGTAGGCGATCACCGCGAGGGTCTCCAACGCGGCGCGGGTCAGCCGGGAGCTCGTCCCGTCCGTGAGGAGCCGCTCGACGTACGGCGCCAGCTCGCGACGCGTGTAGAGGCGCCAGCCGTCACCGGTGCGTCTCAGGTCGATCCCGCTGCCCGCCGCGGTGAGCTCCTCGCGCCACGCCTGCAACTCCGCCTCGACCTCCGTGACCGTGGACCCGGCGGCCGCCGCCAGCGCGTTCTCCGCCGTCGGCTGGTCCACCACGAGCAACAGGGCCTCGAGCCGCGCCCGCAGGGGCGGGACGTCCGTTCCGGGGCCACCGGGCTCGTCGTCGTCGCCGTCCGGTCCCACCGCGCCCACCCGACCCACGTCGCCGGGAGCGCCCACGTCACCACTCACGTCCACTCGTCCCTCCCCCTCGTCACCTCGTCGGCCTCGCCGCCGGTCCAGCTCACCGACAACTCCCCCAGCGCCTCGTCCTGGGAGAGCGCGACCGCGCGCGCCCGGTACAACTCCAACAGGGCGAGGAACCTGGCGACGACGACGAGGGAGTCGTCACAACCCGAGATCAGTTCGCGGAAATCCACCCACCGGCCCTCGCCGTGGAACCGCAGCAGCTCGAGGACGCGGGCGGCCTGCTCGGGGACCGAGACCACGGGGGCGTGGACGTGCCCCACCCCCACCTCCTCCACCGGCCGCGGCCGGAACGCCACCGCGGCAATGGTGGCGAACTGCTCCGGATCCACCCCCAACTCGACCTCGGGCAGCAGTCCGAGGAACTCCTCGTCCGGCTCGGCGGTCCGGGGATACGAGTGCCGCGCGGTCCGGTCGAGCTCGGCGAACAGCTCCGCCACCCGTCTGAACGCCCGGAACTGCAGCAACCGCGCGAACAGCATGTCGCGGGCCTGCAGCAGCGCCAGGTCCTCGGGGTCCTGCACCTCCCCCGACGGCACCAGCCGCGCGGTCTTGAGGTCCAGCAGCGTCGCCGCCACCACGAGGAACTCGGTGACCTCCTCCAGCCCCGCCTCCTCGCCCAGCCGGCGCGTGTGGGCGATGAACTCGTCGGTCACGGCGTGGAGCGCGACCTCGGTGACGTCCAGCCTGCGCGAGTCGATGAGCCCCAGGAGCAGGTCGAACGGGCCCGTGAAGTTCGTGAGGTGGACGGTGAACGCCCGCGGGTCGCCGGCCTCCGGGGCGGTGGTGTCCCCGGCGTCGTCCCGCTCAGGGGACCGCGCCCCCGCCCCGGTCACCGCGCGCTCACCTGCCGCGTTGGATGACCTCGCGCGCCAGGGCACGGTAGGCCTGGGCACCCGCGGACCTCGGGGCCCACGTGGTGATCGGTTCCCCGGCGACGGTGGTCTCCGGGAAGCGGACCGTGCGGGTCACGAGCGTGTCGAAGACCTTGTCGCCGAACACCTCGACCACCCGGCCCAGGACGTCGCGGGCGTGGACCGTGCGCCGGTCGAACATCGTGATGAGGATGCCGGTCAGGTGCAGCCGCGGGTTGATCCGGTCGCGGACCTTGTCGATCGTGTCCGTGAGCAGGGCGAGCCCGCGCAGGGAGAAGTACTCGCACTCCATGGGGATGAGCACCCCGTCCGAACAGGCCAGCGCGTTGACCGTGAGCAGGCCCAGCGACGGCTGGCAGTCGATCAGCACGTAGTCGTAGCGGTCGAGGACCGGGTACAGCGCCCGGCCCAGGGCCTGCTCGCGCCCCACCTCGTTGACCAGCTGGATCTCGGCGGCCGACAGGTCGATGTTCGCGGGGATGAGGTCCACGCCCTCGACGCGCGTCCGGACCAGGACCTCCTCGGTGGACACGGAGTTGTCCACGAGCAGGTTGTAGACGGTCAGGTCGAGCTGGTGGTGCGGGATGCCCAGGCCGGCCGACAGCGCGCCCTGGGGGTCGAGGTCCACCACGAGCACGCGACGCCCGTACTCGGCGAGCGCGGCGGCGAGGTTGATGGTGCTGGTGGTCTTGCCGACGCCGCCCTTCTGGTTGCACATCGACACCACCACGGCGGGCCCGTGGGTGGTCAGGGGCTCGGGCTCGGGGATCGCGGAGAAGCCCTCACCGGCGGCGGGGTCGTCCGCGCCCAGCAGCTCCGCGCGCGAGAACAACGCGGGATCCATCGCCCCAGTGTCCTGCGCCACCCGCGTCTCCTCTCGTCACCGTCTCACCCGGACCCGCCTGTCTCGCGGCCCGCGCCGTACCCACGGTCACGTTACCGTGCGCGGGGGTGGCACTCGGCCCAGACCTCGCGGAGCGTGTCGACCGTGACGAGGGTGTACACCTGCGTGGTGGTGACCGAGGCGTGTCCCAGCAGCTCCTGCACCACGCGGATGTCCGCTCCGCCGTCGAGCAGGTGGGTGGCGAACGAATGCCGGAACGAGTGCGGGGACACCTCCTGCGTCACGCCCGCGCGCGCCGCGGTCGCCGAGACCACGTTCCACAGGGTCTGCCGCGAGATGCGGCCGCCGCGCGTGTTGAGGAACAACGCGGGTCCGCCTCGCTTCGCCAGTGCGGGCCGAGCGCGCGTGAGGTAGGCGCCCACCGCCTCGCACGCCGGGCGGCCCACGGGGACGAGGCGTTCCTTGCCGCCCTTGCCGCGCAGGATGACCGTCCCGCCGTCGGGGTGGTCCAGGCTGTCGAGGTCGTCCACGTCCAGACCGATCAGCTCGGCGGCGCGGGCACCGGTCGCGTAGAGCAGTTCGAGCATCGCCCGGTCCCGCAGTCGCGCCGGGTCGGTGTCGACGCCCGTGTCACCCGCCGCCTCGATCACGGCGATCATCCGGTCGACGGGCAGCGCCTTGGGCAGCCGGCGCGGCGGCCGCGGCGGGGC
>NZ_JAALDU010000321.1 GCF_014145015.1 Dietzia sp. E1
GACGCTGGCCCGTCGAGCGGTGGGCGGCCGTCGCGCGCGTGCTGGCCGAGGACGGTCACCGCGTGGTGGTCACCGGCTCGGCCGACGAGGCGGAGTTGACGGCCGAGGTCGCCGGGTCGGCCCCCGGCGCGACCGACGCCGGGGGAGCACTCGACCTCGACGCCCTGACCGACCTCGTCCGCGGGGCCGCACTCGTCCTCAGCGGGGACACCGGCATCGCGCACCTCGCGACGGCGCTGGCCACCCCGTCGGTGGTCCTCTTCGGCCCCGTCCCGCCCCGCTGGTGGGGCCCGCTCATCGACCCTCATCTGCACCACGTCCTGTGGCACGGCGACCCGGACGCCGACTCGTGGGGCGACCCCCACGGTGACGTCGTCGATCCACGACTGGACGCCGTGCGGACCGACGAGGTGCTCGGATCCGCCTTCGACCTACTCAGCCACGACACGGGGAGGACCACATCATGACCCGAACCATCACACGGGCCGTCGTCACCGGAGGCGCCGGTTTCCTCGGCAGCCACCTGTGCACCGAACTCCGCCGCCGCGGCGTCGAGGTCGTCGCCCTGGACAACTTCCTCACCGGCGCACCGGACAACCTCGCGCACCTCGCCGCGGATACCGGGTTCCAGTTGATGGAGCGTGACGTCACCGACTACGTCCACGTTCCGGGCCCGGTCGACCTCGTCCTGCACTTCGCGTCCCCGGCCTCGCCGATCGACTATCTCAAGCTACCCATCCACACCCTCCGGGTGGGGTCGCAGGGGACACACAACGCCCTGGGCCTCGCCCGCGACAAGGGCGCCCGGTTCGTCCTGGCCTCGACCTCCGAGGTGTACGGCGACCCGCTCGTGCACCCGCAGCCCGAGACGTACTGGGGCAACGTCAACCCGGTCGGCCCCCGCGGGGTGTACGACGAGGCCAAGCGGTACGCCGAGGCGCTCACCGAGGCCTACCGCACCACCCACGGAGTCGACACGGCGATCGTGCGCATCTTCAACACCTTCGGCCCCCGCATGCGCCCGCACGACGGGCGGGCGATCCCGACCTTCATCCGGCAGGCGCTGCGCGGAGAGGAACTCACCGTGGCCGGCGACGGGTCCCAGACCCGGTCGGTGTGCTTCGTCGACGATCTCGTGCGCGGGATCCTCGCGTTGGCCGAGTCGGGCCACGCGGGGCCGATGAACATCGGCAACCCCAACGAGCTCGAGGTGCTGCGTATCGCCCGCGACGTCATCGAGGCGGTCGGCTCGTCCTCGCGGATCCGGTACATCGACCGTCCCGTCGACGACCCGCAGGTCCGGCGCCCGGACACAGCGCTGGCGACCGAGGCGCTCGGCTGGGAGCCGGCCGTCCCGTGGGCGGAGGGTCTCGCGCGCACCGTCGAGTGGTTCCGGACCAGGACTCTGCAGGAGCTCTCCGCACCCACGGCGTGAGCCAGATCACCCACCCTCCACTTTCGGGTGTATGAGGGTGTGGCAGTCATCACATACCGTCTCTGTCAATCGACGTTCACGCGTCGGGGACCACAGCGCCGGGGCTCCACCCGGCGGCCCCTCACAGGACTTGGAGTTGTCTTGACTGCCACGAACCTCCCCGCGGGCGATCCGGCATCGTCGCCGGACCAGCCCCCGGCCCCCCAGAAGACCTCGCTCGCGAAGGTCGCCGCGGCCTCCTCGATCGGCACGACCATCGAGTGGTACGACTTCTTCATCTACGGCACCGCCGCGGCCCTCGTCTTCCCGACCCTGTTCTTCCCAGATCAGAACCCCGCCACGGCGACCCTGTCGTCCTTCGCCACGTTCGCCGTCGCCTTCTTCGCGCGGCCCGTCGGCGCGGCGGTCTTCGGGCACTTCGGTGACCGGATCGGTCGCAAGCGCACGCTCGTCTGGACGCTCATGATCATGGGCGTGGCGACCGTGTTCATCGGCCTACTGCCCGGCTACGACACCGGGGCCTTCGGGGCGTTCGAGAACGGCATCGGGATCCTCGCGCCGACCCTGCTCGTGGCGTGCCGCTTCTTCCAGGGCTTCGCCGTCGGCGGTGAATGGGCCGGGGCGACCCTGCTCACCGCCGAGTACGCGCCCAAGGGCAAGCGCGGGCTGATGGGCATGTGGCCCCAGCTCGGCGTGGCCTTCGCCTTCTTCCTCTCCTCGGGCACCTTCCTGCTGTTCTCCCTCATCGCCGGCGACGGCGCGGACATCAACAGCCCGTTCATGCAGTACGGCTGGCGCATCCCGTTCCTGCTGTCCGCCGTCCTGGTCCTCATCGGCCTGTGGATCCGCATCTCGGTCGAGGAGACCCCCGTCTTCAAGCAGGACCGCGCGCGTGCCGCCACGGAGACCGCGCCCCGGACGCTGCCCTTCGCCGATGCGATCCGCTTCCAGTGGAAGGAGATCCTCATCGCCGGTGGCGCGCTCACCTCGCTGTTCTCGCTCTTCTACATGGGCACCTCGTTCCTGACGAACTACGCCACCAAGAACCTCGAGCACCCGCGGCCGTTCGTCCTGGGCATGGGCATGCTCGCCGCGCTGATCTTCGGTGCCGCCATCGCGGTCTCCGCCATCTACTCCGACCGGATCGGACGCAAGAAGGTCATCGGTACCTCGGTCGCGCTGGCCGTGATCTGGACGCTGTTCGTGTTCCCGATCCTCGACACCGGTTCGCCGATCGCGTTCGCCCTGGTCCTGTTCGTCACCCTCATCATCTTCGGCATCGCCTACGGCCCGGCCGGCGCCCTGCTGCCCGAGCTGTTCCAGGCCCGCTACCGCTACACCGGCGCCGGGCTCGGCTACAACCTCGCCGGCATCCTCGGCGGTGCGCTGCCGCCGCTGGCCGCCGCCGCGATGGTCGCCGATGGCAACACGCTCGGGGTGGGCATCATGCTCTCGCTGCTGTCGGTCATGTCGATGCTGTGCGTGTGGCGCATGACCGAGTCGAGCAAGAACGACATGGACGCCGACGCGGAGATCACCGCCGGCCGCGTCCTCGCCGCCGAGGTGCCGTGATCCGCGCCCGGTGAGAGGGGCTCCGCACCCGGAGGACCCCGCCACGATCAGCCGCGCCCGGCCCCACCCGAGAGGGGGCCGGGCGCGGTGTCGTGTGTCCGGCCGTACTCGCGGGGCGCGGACGCGTGTGGTTCGTCCCGGCCACCCGCGCGGGCCCCGGGGTCAGAAGTCGCCGGCGGACCGGCGCAGGGAGGCGATCGCGTCGATGAGGGCCACCTGCTCGTCGGGGCTCATCCCCGGGTCGGCGAACACGCCGGCGTTGAGCGCCGCGGTCGCCTCGGCCACCACGCGCCGACCGTCGTCGGTGATCTCGACCAGCGTGGTGCGGCCGTCGGTCGGGTGCGGGCGACGTTCGACCAGGCCCGCGTCGAGCAGCCGCTTCATCGCACTGGTGACGCTGGTGACGTGTACCTGGAGGCGCTCCGACGCCTTGGTGATGGGCAGTGCCCCGGAACGCGAGAACGCGAGCAGCCGCAGGAGCTCGTAGCGGGGGAACGACAGGTTCCAGGGCCTGAGGGTCTCCTCGACCCGGGCGAGCAGGATCTGGTGCGCGCGCATCACCGACGTCACGACGGTCATGCCCTGCGCGGCGTCTGCCCATCCCTCGCGTTCCCAGTTGGCGCGTGCCTGGTCGATGCGATCGGGGATCGGGGTGGTCCTGGGGGGCAAGGGCACACTCCTGGAGGGCACGACGGTCGGGCGGTCAGGAGAGTCTATCCGCCCGACGGGCCCGCGCAGGGAGGACCCGGCACCGCCGCGTCAGCCGGGTCCGGCGCACGCGCGCCCCACCATGTTGGGGGGACCGCGGCGATCCGGCGACGCGGGTACGCGGTGTGACCGACGCTATGGTCACCGCATGAGATCTGCTGTCCAGCAGTCGGGAACGACTTTCGACCCGGCGCGTATCCGTCATCCGCACTTCCGGGACCTCGTCACCGACGCCGCCACGGCCGTCTCCCGCATCGAGGACGGCGACACCGTCGCGATCAGCGGGTTCGCCAGTGCCGGCACCCCCAAGGCGTTCGCGCCGGCGCTCGCCGAGCGGATGCGGGCCGTCCGCGCGGCGGGCGGCCGGCTCCGCGTCAACCTGCTCACCGGCGCCTCGGTGAGCAACGAGGCCGAGGCGATGCTCGCGGAGGTCGACGGCGTCGACCTCCGGATGCCGTACCAGAGCGAGCCCACCGCGCGGCGGGCGATCAACGAGGGCCGCGTGGACTACGTGGACATCCACCTCTCGCACGTCGCGCAGCAGGTGTGGGAGGGCTACTACGGGAACGTGGACGTCGCCGTGGTCGAGGTGGCCGCGGTGACGGACGACGGCAAGCTCGTCCCGGCGATGTCCGTGGGTAACAACAAGACCTGGCTCGATGTCGCGGACAAGGTGATCCTCGAGGTGAACTCGTGGGTGCCGCTGGGCGTCGAGGGCATGCACGACGTCTACTACGGCACCGCGCTGCCACCCGAGCGTCGGCCGATCATGCTCACCCGTCCCGACGACCGGATCGGACAGGCCCATCTGGAGGTCGACCCGGCCAAGGTGATCGCCGTGGTGCCCACCGACCGGCAGGACTCCGCGAGCGCGCTCACCGAGCCCGACGAGATCAGCCGGGCCATCGCCGGGCACGTCGTGGAGTTCTTCCGTCACGAGGTCGAGCGCGGGCGTATGCCCGCGGGCAGCCTCCTCCCGCTGCAGGCCGGGATCGGCAACGTCGCCAACGCCGTGCTCTCCGGATTGGAGGCCGGGCCGTTCGAGAATCTGACCTGCTACTCGGAGGTCATCCAGGACTCCATGCTGCGGCTCATCCGCGAGGGCAAGGTCGCGCACGCCTCGGCCACCTCGCTGGCCCTGTCGCAGGCGGGTCTCGAGGAGCTGGTCGACAACATCGATCTCTACCGCGATCACATCACGCTGCGCCCGCAGGAGATCAGCAACCACCCGGAGATCGTCCGGCGTCTGGGCATCATCGGGATGAACGGCATGCTCGAGGCGGACGTGTACGGCAACGTCAACTCGACCCACGTGTGCGGCACCCGGATCATGAACGGGATCGGCGGTTCCGGCGACTTCACCCGTAACGGGTACGTCTCCATGTTCCTGAGCCCGTCCACCGCGAAGGGCGGCGCGGTGTCGGCGATCGTGCCGATGATCCCGCACGTCGACCACACCGAGCACGACGTCCAGGTGATCGTCACCGAGCACGGCCTGGCCGACCTGCGCGGGCTCAGCCCCCGCAAGCGCGCCCGCCTCGTCGTGGACAACTGCGCCGACCCGGCGTACCGGCCGCTGCTCCACGACTACCTCGACAGGGCGAACGCCCGGCCCGACGCCGGCAACACCCCGCATATGCTCGAGGAGGCGTTCTCCTTCCACACCCGTTTCGCCGCGACGGGAAGCATGCTGGAGTAGAGGAGCCCCATCCCGACAGACGCACCCGGAGGATCGATGACGACCAGCCCGAGGCCCCTACGCATCGGCAACGTCTCCGCGTCGCGGACGGATCGTTCCAGCGCGACTGCCGAGTTCCTCGCGGCGGCGTCGCTCGACGTCCTCGCGCTGGACATGCTCTCCGACGAGGCGATGCTCGACCTGGCCGAGCAGCGGGCGGCGGGCGGCCCCGGATACGAGCGCGCCGCCCTCGTGCAGATCGGCGAGTGCCTCGACCGCCTCGGCGCGGGCCGGGCCGGCGAGGACGGTGCCGGCGGGATCCGGATCGTCACCAACGCGGGCGCGCTCGACCCGGCCGGCCTCGCCCGCGAGCTGCGGGCCCTGGCCGCGGACAAGGGCGT
>NZ_JAALDU010000322.1 GCF_014145015.1 Dietzia sp. E1
GCGGAGGGGGCGGCCGTCGGGGTGACCCCACGCGGTCTGCTCAGCGCACGCCCCGCCGCCATCGAGGTGGGCGGTCGCCGCTGCGCGCTGCTCGGGTGGTCGCGGCCGTGGCTGATCGACGAGGCCTGGTGGGAACCCACGCCCGACGGGCAGCCCCGCCGGCCCCGGGCCCGTATGCAGGTCGTCCCCGAGCGTGCGGCCGCGTTGCTGCTCTGCGGCGTGCTCGAGGACGGGTCGGAGAACTGGACGGTCGAGGGGGTCTACGAATGATGATCCGGTCGCTCACGCCCCGGTCGGTCGTGCCCGGCCCCGGGGCGCGATCAGCGCTCGACGTCCACCACCAGACGGGTCGGGTTCTGCAGGAGGAAGGCGGAGAAGGCACGATCGGTGCCCTCGAGGCCGATCACCGCCTGCGCCTGTCCCTCGAACTGTCCCGTGAACGCCACGCCGGCCACCCCGGTGGCGTCGTCACCACTCACGGTGCCCACGGGGACCTCCTCCATGCCGGTCTCGGTCGGCAGGATCTGGCCTCCGATCATCACCTGGAGGAACGAGTCGCCCGGTACCTCCACGGGGAAGCCGCTGCCCTGCTGGGCGGGGGCGTCCACGTAGTCCACGGAGTAGCTCGGGACGCCGCGACCGTCGAGTTCGAAGACCACGCGGTCCTTGCCCTGGTAGTCGCCCATCCGGATCTCGGACACGACCAGCTCGGCGCGCCCTGCGGCGGCATCCGGGGTCTCGCTCTTGGGTGCGGAGTCCGCGGGGCCGGCCGTGGGGTCGGCGGCCTCGGTCTCCTCCGGGGACAGGTTCTGCGCCAGGGCGGCTGGCGAGGAGCCGGCGGTGGTCGTCTGGCTCGTGGCGGGGGCGTCGGTCGAGGTGTCGGTCCCGCATCCCACCAGTGCCAGGGACACGGCGGCGGTCAGGGCGGCGGCCGCGGCGAAGCGGCGGTGTCGGGTACGCATGGCCTCACCCTAAAGCCCTCTAATCACTTTTGTCCCACAAGGTGGCTACAGTTACACCACTTCGCACGGTGGGGCACCATGGGGGCGTGTCAGTCATCGATCCCGCCCCAGTCCCCGCCTGGTGTTCGCTCCAGTCGGCCGACGAACCACCGGCCGGCACCGCTGCCCACGAGGAATCGTGGGTGTTGTTGGAGGTCCCCGCGCGATGGGGGCGCGACATCTTCGACGGAGAGGCGCTGGGCGACGAGCTCTCCGAGCGCCTCAAGAAGCACGTATCCGACTGCGGGTCCCGCATGCTGTTCATCAGGCGGCCCGGCCGCGAGGGTCAGCGCATCGACCGGCACCGCTTCTACCTCTGTGACACGCGCCCCGGTCGGCGGAGCATCAGGGTCGGCCGCGTCGACCGACCCGCGGACATGCTCGACCTCGATCTCTCACCCGGTGGACACGTGGACGGCACCCGTGAGGTCGAGGGGCCCGTGGTCCTCGTCTGTACCCACGCCAAGCGCGATCAGTGCTGTGCCGTCCGGGGCCGCCCGGTCGTGGCCGGACTCGAGTCCCGTCTCGGGAACCGTCTGTCCTCGCTCGACCCGGACTCCGCGGTGTGGGAGTGCTCCCACACCGGCGGGCACCGCTTCGCCCCGGTCCTGCTGCTACCCGGGACCGGGTACACCTACGGGCCCGCGGAGACCGACCTCGCGGTCCGCATCGTCGAGGCCGAACTGGACGGCCGGGTCGTCACCGAGCACCTGCGGGGGCGCAGCACGTGGCCGCCGGCCGGGCAGGTGGCGGAGGTGGCCGTCCGCGACTCCGGCGTGGAGGCGGGGATCGACGACCTCGTCGTCGACATCGACCCGGACGACCCGCACGTGGCCGTCGTCCAGCACGCCGACGGCCGCGCCTGGCGCGTCGAGACCGGCACACGCCCGCTCCCGCCCCGCGCGCAGAGCTGCCGCAAGCCACCGGGCAAGGCCTCCGCATGGGTCGTGGAGTCCCTCACCCGGCTCTGACCGCACCCACCGGCACCGGGCGGGTGAGCCCCGGTGAACTGGTACCACGGACCCAGGAGCTGGGGAGAGCTCGAACGGGTGCTGTCCGGGCGGCCGAACCCGCGAGGGCCCGAGAACCCCCATCCCGGCGACGGCAGCGACGCCCCCGCATGGTCGCGCACACGGGGTGACTACACGCCCCCGCAGCGGCCGCGTGTCCAGGGACGCGTGCCGTACGCGGAGCTGCACGCCCACACGGCGTTCAGCTTCCTCGACGGCGCCTCCTCGCCCGAGGCGATGGCGGAGGCGGCGGCCGAGCTGGGGCTCACGGCCCTCGCGATCACCGACCACGACGGTCTGTACGGGGTCGTGCGTTTCGCCGAGGCGGCCTCCGAGCTGGGCCTGGCCACGGTGTTCGGGGCGGAGCTGTCCCTGCCGGGCGGCGAGCACCTGCTCGTTCTCGCCAGGGGGCAGGAGGGGTACCGCCGGCTGTCCCGCGCGATCGCCCGCGCCCACCTGCGTGGCGGGGCCAAGGGCGAGCCGCGGTACGAGATCACGGAGCTCGCGGAGGCGGCCGGGGGCCACTGGTACGTGCTCACCGGTTGCCGACGCGGCCGCGTCCGTCGTGCGCTGGAACGCGGCGGCACCGGAGCCCCCGATTTCGACATCGCGGCAGCCCGCACGGCCCTGGACCAGCTGGTCGAGCTGTTCGGGCGGGACCGGGTGGTCGTGGAGCTCACCTGTCACGGGGTGCCCGAGGACACCGAGCGGTGCGACGCGCTGGCCGGACTCGCGGCCCGGGCGGGGCTCCCCGTCGTGGCCACGACCGCAGCCCACTGCGCGGGGCCCGAGGACGCGCGGTTGGCCTCGGTCATGGC
>NZ_JAALDU010000323.1 GCF_014145015.1 Dietzia sp. E1
GCCCACGCGAGCGCCAGCGCGGTCGCCTCGGCGGGTCCGGCGGAGTGGCGCAGGATGCCGTGCACGGCGTCGGCCACCGACACCGGCCCGCCGGGCCCGACCGCGCCCGACTCCCGCAATCCCTCCAGCCCGTGCGAGAGCGTGTACATGCCCGAGGGGAACGACGAGTCCGTGAACTGCAGGGCCAGCAGCAACGTCGACAGACCCGCGCGACCCGCGCCCTGCTCACGGCTCGCAGGGCGGCGGCCCTCGTCGTCGTCGGTACTCACGCCAGGTAGTGGAGCTGGGCCAACGGCAGCGTCGTGGCGGGGGCGATGGTGGCGGGCTCGCCGTCGACGGTGACCACGTAGGTCTCGGAGTCCACCTCGATGGTCGGGCAGCGGTCGTTGCGGACCATGTCCTTCTTGCCGATCCCGCGGCAGCCGCGCACGGGCAGGCACGGCGAGGTCAGGCCCAGCTGCTCGGGCACGCTCGACTCGATCGCTGCGGCCGACAGGAAGGTGATGCGCGTGGACTGCAGCGCCCCGCCGTACGCGCCGAACATCGGGCGGTAGATCACCGGCTGCGGCGTGGGCAGCGACGCGTTGGGATCGCCCATCGGCGCCCACACGATCATCCCGCCCTTGATGACCAACGACGGCTTGGCCGCGAACGACTCGACCGGCCACACCACCAGGTCCGCGAGCTTGCCCGGCTCGATCGAGCCCAGGTGGTCGGCGATGCCGGCGGCGATCGCGGGGTTGATGGTCATCTTGGCGACGTAGCGCAGGACGCGCTCGTTGTCATTGGCCTCGCTGTCCTCCGGAAGCGGCCCCCGCTCGACGCGGCAGTGGTGGGCGGTCTGGAACGCGCGCTGCCACGACTCGCCGATGCGGCCCATGGCCTGCGAGTCCGACGAGAAGATCGAGATGATCCCCTCGTCGTGCAGCACGGTCTCGGCGGCGATCGTCTCCGCGCGCACCCGGGAGTCGGCGAAGCTCACGTCCTCCGGGATGTCGTGCGACAGGTGATGGCACACCATCACCATGTCGAGCAGCTCGTCCACCGAGTTCACGGTGTACGGCAGGGTCGGGTTGGTCGAGGCGGGCAGCACGTTGGGCTCGCCGCACACGCGCAGGATGTCGGGGGCGTGGCCGCCGCCGGCGCCCTCGGAATGGAAGGTGTGGATGGTCGAGTCGCCGAGCGCGGCGCGGGTGTCCTCGTAGAAGCCGGACTCGTTGAGGGTGTCGGTGTGGATCGCGACCTGCACGTCGTAGGCGTCCGCCACCTCCTGCACGCAGCGGATCGCCGCGGGCGTGGTGCCCCAGTCCTCGTGGATCTTCAGCCCCGCGGCGCCGGCCACGATCTGCTCGACCGCCGACTCCGGCTGCGAGGTGTTGCCCTTGCCCAAGATCCCGATGTTCACGGGCAGCCCGTCGGCCGCCTGCAGCATCCGCCCGATGTTCCACGCGCCGGGCGTGCAGGTGGTGCCCTTGGTGCCCTCGGCCGGGCCGGTGCCGCCGCCGAACAGGGTGGTCACCCCGTTGCTCAGCGCCTCGTCGACCTGCTGTGGCGCGATGTAGTGGATGTGGGTGTCCACGCCGCCGGCGGTGACGATCTTGTGCTCGCCCGCCACGACCTCGGTGCCGGGGCCGATCACCAGGTCCGGGTGCACGCCGTCCTGCAGGTGTGGGTTACCGGCCTTGCCCACGGCCACGATCCGGCCGTCGCGCACGCCGATGTCGCCCTTGACCACCCCGAGCACCGCGTCGACGATCGTCGCGCCCGTGATGACCAGGTCCAACGCCCCCGAGGCCCGCGTGCCGGCCGGGTCCTGCGCCATGCCGTCGCGGATCGCCTTGCCGCCGCCGTACACGGCCTCGTCACCGTAACCGGGCGAGCCGTCGGTGGTCACCGCGTTGTGGTCGGTCGTGACCTCGATCGTCAACGCCGTGTCCGCCAGGCGAAGTCGGTCACCGACCGTGGGTCCGTAGATGTCCGTGTAGGTCGCGCGCGGGAGCACGGTGGGCGGGCCGGCGGCATCAGGCACACCGTCGGGCGACGGGCTCACCTCGTCGTCGTCGACCTCACTGAGAAATCCCCGCTCGCGCATTCTCTCGAGCGCCCGCTGCCGCACGCCGGGGTCGTCGAGCGGGCCGTCGACCAGGCCGGAGAAGCCGTGACAGACGCGCGCGCCGGCGAAGTCCACGAGCCGCACCGTCCGCGTCTGGCCGGGCTCGAACCGCACCGCCAGCCCGGCGCCGATCGCCAGGTGCCGCCCGTAGGCCGCGCGCCGGTCGAAGCGCAGCTCCCGGTTGGCCTCGAAGAAGTGGTAGTGCGATCCGACCTGCACGGCGCGGTCGCCGGTGTTGGTCACGCGCACCTCGATCGTGCCGCGGCCCGCGCCGAGCGTGATGTCTCCACTGCCGTAGAGGTAGTGCACCGATCCGGACATGGGGCTCCTAAGCTTCTGGTTGCTGGTGCGAGTCAGTGCTGGTGCAAGTCAGTGCGCGTGCGTGTAGACGGTGCCGTCGGCGGCGA
>NZ_JAALDU010000324.1 GCF_014145015.1 Dietzia sp. E1
TCTCCGGGGCGGCCGGGTCGCGGCGCAGGGACTGACCGCGGACCGACTGACCCTCGACGCCGTCGTCGGACGGCACGTGGGCCGGAGGCTCGGGGGCGTCGGCCAACGCGGCGGCCGCGTCCGCGCCCACGGGCAGGTCGATCTCGCCCGCGGTCACGCCGGCCGCGCGCAGCAGCGAGCGGACCTCACGGACCTGGTCCTGGGTGGCCACGGTGACGACCGTGCCGATGGCGCCGGCGCGGGCGGTGCGGCCCGAGCGGTGGACGTAGGCCTTGTGCTCGGCCGGCGGATCGGCGTGGACGACCAGCCCGACGTCGTCGACGTGGATGCCGCGGGCGGCGATGTCGGTCGCCACGAGCACGGTCGCCTCGCCGGAGGAGAACGCGTCGAGGTTCCGCACGCGGGCGTTCTGCGACAGGTTGCCGTGCAGGTCCACGCTCGCCACGCCGCGGCCGGTGAGCTGCTTGGCCAGACGCTTGGCGCCGTGCTTGGTGCGGGTGAACATGACGGTTCGCGAGGTCGCGCCGGCGAGGTCGGCGAGGGCGCGGACGCGGTCGTCGGCGTCGACGTGGAACACGTGGTGTGCGGTCGGGCCGGGCGTGGCCGAGCCGTCGTCCACCGAGTGGTCCACCGGGTCGGTGAGGAACCTGGTCACCAGCTTCTGCACGCCCGAGTCGAGGGTCGCGGAGAACAGCAGCCGCTGCGCGTCCGCCGGGGTCGCCGACAGGATGCGGGTGACGCCGGGCAGGAAGCCCAGGTCGGCCATGTGATCGGCTTCGTCGAGGACGCTGATCTCGATGCCGTCCAGGCGGCAGTGCTTCTGGCCCATGAGGTCCTCGAGGCGGCCGGGGCAGGCCACGACGATGTCGACGCCGCGGTTCAGCGCGTCCACCTGGCGGCCCTGGGACACGCCGCCGAAAATCACGGTGGTCTTCATGCCGAGGGCGTTGGCGAGCGGCGCGAGGGTCTCGTCGATCTGGCGGGCCAGCTCGCGGGTCGGGGCGAGGATCAGGCCGCGCGGCGCGTTGCGGGTGCGGCGACCGCCGGAGGCGGCCAGACGCGCGACGAGCGGGAGGCAGAACGCGTAGGTCTTGCCGGAGCCGGTGCGGCCGCGGCCGAGCACGTCACGGCCGGACAGGGCGTCGGGCAGCGTCGCCGACTGGATGGGCGTCGGGGTGGTGATGCCCGCGCCGCTCAGGACGTCGAGCAGGGGGGAAGGAACGCCGAGATCGGCGAAAGAACGTGACAAGAGGAAGTGCTCCGAACATAGAGGATGGCGTCTTGCCCGGCGCGCTCACGGAGAATCGCATCGCCACTCAGGCGGTACGTCCGGTGCGCGACCACGGGATGGTCGACAGGCCGCGGCCCGAGGCAAGAGTGGTGCGGGCCGTCCGGAGACCACCCTACGCGCCGACGCCCCACGCGTCCCATTCCCGGCGGCAGGTGTGACGAGGGCATCACGAGTGTCGGTGCGGAGTGGCACCATACAGATCGTGCGATTCGACCTGTCCCTGCTGCGCCGCCCGGAACTCGGCTCGGTGCTGCTCGGACGGGAGCGGGAGTCCGCCCGGATCCGCGCCTGGCGCGTCCGGATCCTGCTGCTCCTGTCGCTGCTGGGCTCCAACCTCGTGGGCGTCGCCGTCGCCGTGACGTTGGTCTTCTTCGTGCTGCCCGGCCCGGCCCTGCTGTCGCGGGAGTTCCTCGTCCCCACCGTGATCGTCGTACCCGTCTACGTGTCGCTGGCGGTCATCACGGGCACGGTGTGGGTGACCCGTGCCGTCTACCGCCGGGTCCGCTGGTTCCTGGAAGGGCACGAACCCACTGATCGGCAGCGCATCCGGACGCTGCGCCTGCCGGGGCGCATCACCCTGATCCAGGCGTTCCTGTGGCTGCTCGGCGCGGCCGTGGTGACCCCCGCGTACGGCGTGGTGGACCCGTCGTCGATCCCGGTGGTGGGGTTCACCATCGTGTTCGCCGGCATGGTCGTGTGCGGTGTCGCGTTCCTGCTGGCCGATTTCGGGCTGCGTCCCGTCGCGGCGGCCGCGCTGTCCACCGGCCGGGCGCCGCGGGCCCGGTTCCTCGGCGCCATGACGCGGCTCCGGGTGGCGTGGGCCCTGGGCAGCGGGGTCCCCGTGACAGGCCTGATCATCGTGGCGATCTACACCCTCGCGGGCCGCGCCCTGTCACTGGAACGCCTCGCCGTCGTCGTCATCGTCCTCGGTGCGACCTCACTGCTGGCCGGGTTCCTCCTCATCTCCCTCGCGACGGCCTCGATGATCGGCCCGCTGCGCA
>NZ_JAALDU010000325.1 GCF_014145015.1 Dietzia sp. E1
CGAGGCGGCGTTCGCGGCAGCCGCCGACCTGGACGCGTTGGCCGCCGCCAAGACGGCGCATCTGGGTGACCGCAGCCCGATCGCCCTGGCGCGCCGGGGCCTGGGCGCACTACCCAAGGAGCAGAAGGCGTCGGCCGGCAAGGCCGTCAACGTCGCCCGCGGGCGCGTGCAGCAGGCCTACGACGCGCGCCTGGCCGAACTGCAGGCCGAGCGCGACGCCGCCGTCCTCGTGGCCGAGACGCTCGACCTCACGGTCCCGTCCGGGCGCGCCCCGGTGGGAGCCCAGCATCCCATCACGATCATCACCGAGCAGGTCGCGGACGTGTTCGTGGCGATGGGTTGGGAGATCACCGAGGGGCCCGAGGTCGAGGCGGAGCACTACAACTTCGACGCGCTGAACTTCCTGCCCGACCACCCGGCGCGCACGCTGCAGGACACCTTCCACGTCGCGCCCGAGGGCAGCCGCCAGGTGCTGCGCACGCACACCTCCCCGGTGCAGATACGCACGATGCTCGACCGCGAGCCGCCGATCTACGTGGCCTGCCCGGGCCGGACGTTCCGCACCGACGAACTCGACGCCACCCACACCCCGGTCTTCCACCAGGTGGAGGGCCTGGCGATCGACAAGGGGTTGACGATGGCCCACCTGCGCGGCGCGCTCGACGCGTTCGCGCGCGCCCTGTTCGGCCCGGAGACCCGCACCCGCATGCGACCCAACTACTTCCCGTTCACCGAACCGTCCGCCGAGGTGGACGTGTGGTTCCCCCGCAAGAAGGGCGGCGCCGGGTGGGTCGAGTGGGGCGGCTGCGGCATGGTCCACCCGAACGTCCTCACGGCCTGCGGGATCGATCCCGAGGAGTACTCGGGCTTCGCGTTCGGCATGGGCCTGGAGCGCACCCTGCAGTTCCGCAACGGCCTGTCGGACATGCGCGACATGGTCGAGGGCGACGTCCGCTTCTCCCTGCCCTTCGGCATCCGCGCCTGACGCGCCGCGCCCCTCCCACCACACCAAGACGAAGGACCCCACAGTGCGAATTGCGCAGTCCTGGTTGACCGAGATCCTGCAGCGGGCCAACGACGGCTGGACCGTGACCCCCGCCGAGCTCGACGCCGGGTTCGTCCGCGTCGGCCTCGAGGTGGAGGGCGAGCCGGAGCAGCTCCCCGAGATCACCGGCCCCCTCACGATCGGCCGGGTCGCGAGTATCGAGGAGCTCGAGGGCTTCAAGAAGCCCATCCGCTTCTGCCTGGTCGACGTGGGCGGGGACGAACCGCAGCAGATCGTGTGCGGCGCCCGGAACTTCGTCGAGGACGATCTGGTCGTGGTCGCGCTCCCCGGCACGGTCCTGCCGGGCGGGTTCGAGATCGGCAAGCGGAAGACGTACGGCAGGCCCAGCGAGGGCATGATCTGCTCGGCGTCCGAGCTGGGCATCGGCTCCGATCACAGCGGGATCATCGTCCTGGCCCCCGGCACCGCCGAGCCGGGCGAGGCCGCCGGGCCGGTGCTCGCCGCCGGTGCCGACGAGCGGGACACCGTCATCGAGCTCAACGTGACCCCCGACCGCGGGTACTGCCTGTCGGCGCGCGGCCTGGCCCGCGAGCTCGCGTGCGGGTTCGACCTCGACTTCGCCGACCCCGCCGTCGAACTCGGGCTCCCGGCCGATGGCGAGGCCTGGCCGCTGGAGGTGCTGCCGGAGTCGGGCGCCCGGCGGTTCGCGTTGCGTCGTGTGACCGGGGTCGACCCGGCCGCGCGCACCCCGTGGTGGATGGCGCGCCGCCTGCTGCTGTCGGGCGTGCGGCCGATCTCCCCGGCCGTCGACGTGACCAACTACGTCATGCTCGAGCTCGGCCATCCGATGCACGCGTTCGACGCGGCTCGACTGCAGGGCGGGCTCACCGTCCGTCGGGCGCGCGCGGGGGAGACCCTGGTGACCCTCGACGACGTCGAGCGGACGCTCGACCCCGAGGACGTCGTGATCTGCGACGACAGCGGGCCCGTCTCGATGGCCGGCGTCATGGGCGGGGCCTCGACCGAGGTCTCCGATCAGACGACCGATGTGTTGCTGGAGGCCGCCGTGTGGGACACCCTCGCCGTGTTCCGGACCATCCGCCGGCACAAGCTGCCGAGCGAGGCGGGCAAGCGCTATGAGCGCGGGGTCGACGCCGCCGCCTCGATCGCGGCACTGGACCGCGCGGCGACCCTGCTCGCCGAGATCACCGGGGGCACCGTCGAGGCCTCCCTCACGGATGTCGGCTCGGCGCCGGTCATGCCGACCATCGCGTTCGACCCGGACCGCCCCGCGCGCGTCGCCGGGGTCGGGTACCCGGCCGGGACCGCGCGGCGTCGGCTGGAGCAGATCGGCTGCACCGTCGCCGGTGACGACGCGGTGCTGCTCGAGGTGACGCCCCCGACCTGGCGTTCCGACCTCACCCTGCCGGCTGACCTGGTCGAGGAGGTGCTGCGCCTCGAAGGGTTGGAGAACATCCCGTCGGTGCTGCCCACCGCGCCCGCGGGCCGGGGCCTCACCGCCGAGCAGCGTGGCCGCCGCGCCGTCGGGCACGCCCTGGCCGCGGCCGGGCATGTAGAGGTGCTGACGTCCCCGTTCTGTGACCCGTCGGTGTTCGACGACATGGGACTGGGTGACGACGACGAGCGCCGCAGTACGATGTCCGTGGTCAACCCCCTCGAGAGCGACAAGGCGCACCTCGCGACCACCCTGTTGCCCTCGTTGGTCGAGATCGCCCGCCGCAACATCACACGGGGAACCCGCGATCTCGCGCTGTTCTCTGTCGCGCAGGTGTCGTTCCGTACGCCCACCACCGCGCCGGTGGAGATGCTGCCGGTCGACCGCGAGCCCACCGCGGAGGAGCGCGAGCGGCTGAGCGCCTCGCTGCCCGAGCAGCCGCTGCACGTCGCAGCGTTGTACACCGGGAAGCGCGAGCCGGCGGGACACTTCGGCCCGGGCCGGGAGGCCGACGCCCTCGACGCGGTGGAGGCGGCGAGGATCGTCGGTCGCGCGCTCGGTGCCGAGGTCGGTGTCCGGGCGGCCGAGTACGCGCCCTGGCACCCGGGCCGCTGCGTGGAGGTGCTCGTCGACTCGGTCGTCGTCGGGCACGCCGGCGAGCTGCACCCGGCGGCGTGCGAGCGACTCGGAGTGCCGGCCCGAACCTGCGCGGTGGAGCTCGACCTCACCGCGATCGGCGCCCGTGAGGTCCTGCCGGCCCCGACGATCTCGTCCTACCCGGCGGTGAACCAGGACGTCGCGCTCGTGGTGGACGCCTCCGTGCCCGCCGCGGACGTCGAGTCCGCGCTGCGCGCCGGTGGCGGCGACCTCCTGGAGAGCGTGCGCCTGTTCGACGTCTACACCGGCACCCAGCTCGGCGACGGCCGCAAGTCCCTGGCGTACGCGCTGACGTTCCGCGCCGACGACCGCACGCTCACCGAGGACGAGGCGAGCACCTGGCGCACCGCGGCCGTCGAGGCCGCGGAGAAGGCCGTGGGGGCGAGCCTGCGTGGCTGACACGGTCCGGGCACCGAGGGTGCTGTGCATCGCGGGCACCGATCCGTCCGGCGGCGCTGGTCTGCTCGCGGACGTCAAGGCGGTCGCCGCGATGGGCGGGTACGGGATGGGCGCCGTCACCGCGGTCACCGTGCAGAACACCGTCGGCGTCACCGGGGTGCACGCCGTGCCGCCCGAGACCGTCATCGCCCAGCTCGACGCCGTGGCCGATGACGTGGTGATCGACGCCGTCAAGATCGGCATGCTCGGTGAGGCGGGCCTCGTCGAGGCGGTCGGGGACTGGCTTCGTCGTCGTCGCCCCCCGCACGTCGTCCTCGACCCGGTCATGGTCGCCACCACCGGTGGCCGGCTCGCCAGCGAAGACGCCGCGCGCATGCTCCGGGACCTGGTCCCCCTCGCGGACCTGGTCACGCCCAACGTCCCCGAGCTCGCCGTCCTGTGCGGCGAGACGGGCGCCACGGACATCGAGACCATCGTCGGTCAGGCCGAACTCGTCCACGAGCAGACCGGCTGCGCGGTGCTCGCCACCACCGGCGACCTCGAGGACGGCAGCGCCGAGGACGTCCTCGTCGAGACCGATGGCGACCGGCGGACCACGCTCCGCCTGCCGTTCGTGCGGGTCGACACCCCGCACACGCACGGCACCGGATGCTCGCTGTCCTCGGCCCTGGCCACCGCCCGGGTCGGCGCGCAGGACTGGGAGGCGGCCTACCGCCGCGTCCGGCCGTGGATGGACGGGGCGCTACACGGTGGGCTCGCACTCGAGGTGGGCCGTGGATCCGGGCCGCTAGACCACACCTGGTTCCTGCACCGCTGAGCGTCTCCCGGGGGCGTCCCGGACGTCGGGCACGGTTGCTCGGCCCACGCGCGGCCGTGGCGGTGTCGTACACGTGTGCGAATATCCGTCCCGACTGACAGCCGAGACGACCGGGAGCAGACCATGAACGCCTCACACGACGCCGCCCCGCCACCCGAGAAGGCGCTGGACCGGGTGCGGAAACTCTTCGCCAAGGCCGAGAGCGTGGCCGGCACGCCGGAGGCGGACGTCCTCCTCGAGCGCGCCTACGCACTGCTCGCCAAGTACGGCGTCGACGAGGCGCTGGCGCGCACGGGTCCCGCCACCACCGCGGCGGAGGTGACCGTGCTCGACCACGTGGTCTCCGGCAGGTATCAGCCCGATCAGGTGGGCCTCGTCGCCGCACTCGCGTCGGCGATGCACTGCCGGGCCGTCACCGCTGTGCGCGGGGACAACACGCGCGTCGTCCACATCGTCGGGGTCCGGCGGCACGTCGAGCGGGTGGGCATGCTCGCCGGTGCGCTGACCGGGGTGATGCTGGCCGCGGCGGCCCGCCAGCGCCCGGCGCCCGGCGTCTCCGCCGTCACCCACCGCAAGTCGTTCATGACGGGGTTCGCCTTCGAGGTCGGGCGGCGGTTGGAAGCCGCCGAGCAGGGCGCCGTCGCCGGGAGTCGCGAC
>NZ_JAALDU010000326.1 GCF_014145015.1 Dietzia sp. E1
GCGGGGCGCGCTGCGGCCCACGGTCGCCGAGGTCTTCCCGCTCGAGCAGGCCGCCGAGGCGCACCGCCTGGGCGAGACCGGACGCACCACCGGGAAGATGGTGCTCACCACCGGCCGGGGCTGACACCCGCCCGGGGGGCCCGGATGCGGGCGCGTCCGGGCCGGCCGGATCTTGGTTTCGGGCTCGCCGTGGCCGGCCGGGGCCCGGTGTCGAGCTAGCGGGGTCGGCCGGGGCTCGTGTCGGGGCCCGGGTGTCGGTCTGGGCAGGCCTACTCGGGGAAGCCGTCGAGCACCGCGCGGCTGCCGCTGAGGCCGAGCCGGGTGGCGCCCGCGGCGATCATGGCTCGAGCGGTGTCGGCGTCGCGGATCCCGCCGGACGCCTTGATGCCCACCTTCCCGCCCACCGCGCGGTGCATCGCCTCGACCGCGCGCACGCTCGCGCCGCCGGCGGGATGGAAGCCGGTAGAGGTCTTGACGAAGTCGGCGCCCGCGCGCGCGACGGCGTGGCACAGGGCCTCGATCCGCTCGTCGCCCGCCTCGTCCCCCAGCGCCTTGTGGATGGCGGCGGTCTCGAGGATCACCTTGATCACCACCGGAGGCGGCACGGCGTCGCGCATCGCCAGCACGTCGGCCATCACCTCGTCGACGAGGCCCGCGATGGCGGCGCCCACATCGATCACCATGTCCACCTCGGTGGCGCCCTGGTCCACCGCGAGCCGGCCCTCCATCGCCTTGACCAGCGAGTGGTGCTTGCCGGATGGGAAACCCGCGACCGTGGCGACGATCTGCCCGTCGGGCCGCACCGGCAGCATCGCCGGGCTCACGCACACGGCCTTGACGCCCAGCTCGCGGGCCTCGTCGAGGCAGGCCCGGACGTCCTCGCGGGACGCGTCAGGCGAGAGCAGAGTGTGGTCGATCATCGAGGCGACGCGGGCGCGGGTGAGCTGAGCGGTCGGAGTGGCGTCCATGCGGGCCAGCCTAGCGGGAGCCGCCGACACGCCTGGTGGCACAATGGACACCCATGTCACGACGCTTCGTCCTCACGCTGGGCTGCCCCGACCGGATCGGTATCGTCGCCCGGATCGCCACCTTCCTCGCCGAACTGGGCGGGACCATCATGGAGGCGGCGTACCACGCGGACGAGGACACCGGCTGGTTCTTCACCCGCCAGTCCGTCGACGCCGAATCGATCGGCATGGAGATCGACGAACTCCGCCGTCGCTTCGAACGGGTGGCCAGCGAGCTGGGACCCGAGGCCGACTGGCAGATCTCCGACTCGTCCGAGCCGAAGGACGTCGTCATCCTGGTGTCCAAGGAGGGCCACTGCCTCCACGACCTGCTGGGCCGCGTCGAGAGCGGTGACTACCCCGCCCGCATCCGTGCGGTGATCGGCAACCACGACAACCTGCGGGGGATGGCCGAGGCGCACGGTGTGCCGTTCCATCACGTGCCGTTCGCGGCCGACCCCGCCGAGCGGGGCCCGGCGTTCGAGCAGGTCGCGGGACTCGTCGACGACATCGACCCGCACGCGATCGTCCTGGCCCGCTTCATGCAGGTCCTGCCGGACGACCTGTGCACCCGGTGGGCCGGCCGCGCGATCAACATCCACCACAGCTTCCTGCCCAGCTTCGTCGGCGCCCGCCCGTACCACCAGGCGCACGTCCGTGGCGTGAAGCTCATCGGCGCGACGTGCCACTACGTGACGGCCGACCTCGACGAGGGTCCGATCATCGAGCAGGACGTCATCCGCGTGGACCACACGGCGACGGTCAAGGACATGGTGCGCCAGGGCCGCGACGCGGAGAAGCTCGTGCTGGCCCGTGGACTGCGCTGGCACCTGGAGGACCGGGTCCTGGTGCACGGTGCCCGGACCGTGGTGTTCACCTAGACCGTCCGATCGGCGGCCGTCCGAACGGCGCTGCCGTCGCTCAGCCCTTGGGGAACCCGTGCCTGTCGGTGAGCAGGGTCTGGGCGGCGGACAGGAAGATGAGCCGGGCGGCCGCGCCGGCGCGCGGCAGGATGCCGGTCACGCGTCTGACGATGGTCGACTGGTCCATCCCGGAGTCCTTCATGGTCTGCACGAGCACGTCGATCGCCTCGGCCGCGGTGCTCTGACCCTCCAAGAACAGGTGACCGATCTTGTCGATCCCCTCCTCGCCGACCCCGAGCACGATCAGCTCACGGAACAGCTCCAGCATGTAGCGGTCGGCGAAGAAGTGGTCCGCCGCGGCCGAATCGCTGACCAGGCCGATCGACTCACCCCGGTCGAGCAGGTGCTCCGGTAGCTCGAACCCGGCCACCGCGTCCACTCCCCCTCGCGGCAGCCTGCGGCGTCCGCCGTTCGAGCGGCGCACGGGCCGGACGGCCTCCAGCTCGAGCAACTCCGTGAGCGTGAAGCCGTGCCGCTCGGCGATGAACAGCTCCTCGATCGTGGCGAACGTGTAGCCGCGGTCGAGCAGACGCAGGATCTGTGCGAGGCGCCGCTTGTGGTCCGGCCCGTAGAAAGCGGTGCGTCCACGCCGGACGGGAGGGGGCAGCAGACCGCGCTCCTGGTACACGCGGATGTTGCGCACGGTGGTGCCGGAGTCCTCGGCCAGTTCCTCGATCCGCTGCAGCGGCCCGGCCTCCGGCGTCTTCACCTGCGTCGACCGCCGACCGCGGGACGCACGTCGGCGAAGAACACACCCACCGCCACCATCGCGATGATGCTGAGGAAGCCGAGCGGCCGGATGGCGAACAGCAGGGCGGCGACGGCACAGATGGCGATCCAGGCCGGCTTGGGCCACTTCCCCTCGATGGAGTACGCCGAGGCGGGCGGCAGCGCGGCCAGCACCAGACCGGCCACCGCCCACACGACGAGCGCGCCCTGGATGACGAGCTGGACAGTTCCCCACGTGCCGGTAAGCGTGTCAATCACGGTTCCCAGTGTAGTGGCCCGGTCGGACACGACCGCGTGGCTATGTTCACACCCGTCCGACACGCACGGCGCCCCGGCCGGCTCGGAGAAGGAGCGGGCCGGGGCGGCGGTGCCTCACGCGACCGGGCGCGAGTGCTCATCGCGACCGGGCGCGGACGCCTGTCGCGTCAGGGGCGATCGGTGCCGGCGGGCGGCAACGGCGTGTCCGCGGTGGTCAGCGCCGGGTCGTTGTCGGCGAGCTCGACCGGCGAGGGCGCGTCCGAGTCCGAACCGGCCGGCGTCGAGCCGGTCGCCTTGGCGCCGGTGGGCTTGGTGCCGGTGGACTTCGCCGCCGACGACGTGGTGGCGGTGGGCTTGCTGCCGGTCGACGTGGCGGTGGACTTGGTCGCCGTGGACTTCTTGGCGGTGGTCTTGGCCGCCGCCTTCGCGGCCGCCGCCTCATCGGCCGTGGGC
>NZ_JAALDU010000327.1 GCF_014145015.1 Dietzia sp. E1
GGCCGCGCCCGCGCCGGAGCCCGAGCCGGAGCCGGAGCCCGCGCCCGCGCCTGCGCTCGAGGCAGAGGCCGCGCCCGATTCCCAGACGGAGCCCGAGTCCGAGTACGAGCCGGTGTACGACACGGAGTACGACGACGAGCCCGGGTCCGCGCCCGGCGGCAAGATCCCCGCCTCCGAGCTGATCGCCCGCCTGATGCAGGAACGTCGACAGGATCCAGAGGCGTGACCGCCGCCCCGGGTCCCCGGTGTGGGATGCTGGGACGGGCGGCACGCTCTGGTTATGGTGAGGTGATGACGGGGACGCGGGGCGCCGAGGTGCGGCGCCGTATCCGGGCTGTCCTGGGCAACCCGTGGTTCAAGGCCGGCGCGACGCTCGCCGTCCTGGGGTTCATCCTGTACTGGCTCCGCGGCCAGATGCCGTTCTTCGCCGAGGGCTTCGAGGCCGTCGCCCGCCCGCACTGGGGCTGGATCGCGGCCGCTCTCGTCTTCGCCTACCTGTCCATGTCGAGCTACGGCTCCGTGCAGAAGGTGCTGCTACAGTCCGCCGGCGTCCGCGTCGGCTACTGGGCCAGCGTCGGCCTCGTGTTCTCCGCCAACGCCTTCTCCACCTGCATCCCCGGCGGGCAGGTCTTCGGCACCACCCTGACGTACCGCAAGACCCGGCAGTGGGGCGCGACGCGGGTCGTGGCGTCGTGGCAGCTCGTGATCTCCGGCGTCCTGTCGACCGTCGGCATCGTGCTGCTCGCCCTGCTCGGTTTCTTCCTCGTGGGGTCGGTGTCCAACCCGTTCCTGCTGGTGCTCTCGGCGTTCGGTCTGGTCGCGATCGTCGTGGTGGTCCAGTGGGCGGCCCGCCACCCGGACAAGGTCGAGGGGACGGTCCTGTCGGTCCTGGGCTGGATCAACGCCCGGCGGCACAAGCCCGCGGACCACGGCGCGGCCGGCGTGCGCAAGGTCGTGGAGCAGGCCGACGCCGTCGACCTGAGCAAGCGGCAGATCGCGCAGGCGTTCGCGTTCTCCCTGCTCAACTGGGTCGCCGACATCGGCTGCCTGTGGGCGGCCGCCAACGCGGTCGGTGCCCAGCACAGCATCGGCGGCCTGTGCATCGCCTACGTCACCGGCAAGATCGTCGCCACCGCCCCCATCACGCCCGGCGGGCTCGGGACCGTCGAGGTCGCGCTCATCACCGCGCTGACCGCGGGCGGGCTCGGCGCGCATCAGGCCTTCGCGACCGTGTTCGTCTACCGCATCGTCAGCTTCGTGCTGGTCGCCCTGGCCGGGTGGGTGGTCTTCTTCCTCTTCTACCGTGGTGCCGTGGACGTCGACCCCGACGCCGACCCGTTGGGTGAGGACGGCCCGGGCGAGCAGTCCTCGTCGTCGTCGCCCTCGTCGTCGTCCTCGTCGTCCGGGTCGTCTCGCACCGCACAGTCCCGCGCGACCGTCGCGGCGGCCCCACCGGCCGGGCTCACCGCGATGTGGCCGCTGCACGGGAACCCGTGGCGCCCGACGGTGACCCATGACTCCGGCCCCCTCCCGCTCCTGCGCGTGCGCGTGCGGGAGGACGGCGCCGCGGACGAGGAGTCGGGGCAGAACCCCTACCCGTTCACCGGCCGGGAGGCCCGGGAAGAGAAGGACAGGTGAGACCTGTGGCCGTGCCGGTCATGATCGTGCTCGACGCCGTGCTGGTGGTGGTGTTCTCCACCTTCGGGCGCGGCGCGCACTCCGAGGGCCTGGGCGTGGCGCAGGTGTGGGGGACCGCGTGGCCGTTCCTCGTGGGCCTGGCGGTGGGGTGGCTCGTCCTGCTGGCGGGCCGCCGGGAGCCCTCGTCGATCGGCTCGGGTGTGCTGTTGTGGCTGGCCACGCTCGTGGTGGGCATGGTGATCCGCGGGCTCGGGGACGGCCGGGTGCCGCACTGGAGCTTCATGATCGTGGCGGGCGTCGTCACCGGGCTGTTCCTGGTGGGGTGGCGCGCGGTGCGGGCGGCGCTCGTCCGGCGGCGGCGTCAGCGCAGCCCGTCCGCCAACTGAGCCATCACCTCCGCGGGGACCTCGATGGACTCGGGCAGCCGCACGCCGTCGGGCGTCGGCAGATCGCGCGGGACGGGGATCGTCACGGCCTCGACGGGCACGGGGGCCTCGGGCGGGATCGGCGCGGGAGCCGGGGCGTTCTCGGGGGCCGGTGCCGGGGCGGGCGCGGCCTCCGGCGCGGCTTCCGGAGCGGGGGCGTTCTCGGGCGCGGGTACGGGCTCGACGGGACCGAGCCAGGCGTCGAGGTCCGCGCGGGTGCCGGCGAAGACGTTGAGGTCCACGTCGTCGGCGAACCCGGGCAACTCGCCGGTCTCCGAGCGCTGCCAGAACAGCCACTGGTCCCAGCCGCCGATCACGGGCAGCGTCGGCTCGGACACGCCGTACTCGGCGAGCCACAGCGGGTACTCGGCGAAGCGCGGGGTGTTGTCCATGCGGTCGATCCAGAAGTAGCGGTACGTGTAGAGGATCGGCGTGCGGCCGGTGCGGTGGGCGAGCGTGTCGAGGAAGACCTGGGCCCAGTCGGCGAGCTGGCGGGCGTCGAGCCCCTCGTCGGTCTCGAGGTCCAGCACGGGCGGCAACTGCGGGCCGCCCACCGACTGCAGGCGGTCGGCGAACGCGTGGGCCTGCTGCGCGGGGTCCATCGCGGGGCGGGCCTTGTGGTAGCTGCCGACGAGCATCCCGGCGGCGCGCGCCTCGGCGATGTCGTCCTCGTAGTACCGGTTGGCCGGCCCGGTGCCCTCGGTGGCCTTGATGAAGGCGAAGGACTGTCCGGCCGCGGCGGCGGCCTGCCAGTCGACCCCGGCGCCGTGCGGATGCTGCCAGCTGGAGGCGTCGAGGCCCTGCGCGAGGCCGTGGTAGACGGGTGAGAGCGGCACCTCGGCGTCGGCGCGGGGGGAGAGGACGACGACGAGGAGGCCGACCGAGAGAGCTGCTGCAGAGGCCAGGGCGACGAGGAGTCGGGGAAGGAGGGCGCGTCGGGCTGACGGTCCGGCAGAAGTCATGGGGCGAGTATGTGGCAACCACAACAGTCACACAAGCAACTCGCGCAACTTTTTCCACAACTGTCCAGTTCGGGTGGTCGGCGACGTCCCCGCGGGCCCGCGGTCGAGCGCGTCGAGGTGGGGCGGACCGCGGGCGGGGGTGGCGTGGGTCACGGAATCACAACAACCTGTAAAACGCTGTCCCACGCGTACGTTGACCTGGTTTTCTCACCTACCCTTAAGGCGATCCCACCGAACA
>NZ_JAALDU010000328.1 GCF_014145015.1 Dietzia sp. E1
GGGTGCCGCGGCGGGGTCCCGTCCCGCGTCCCACTCCGCGGGCGGTCGCCGGCCGACGACCCGGGGCGACGACCGCCGCAGGCCACGAGGGGTGGCGATCGCGTTGGCGGTGCTGCTCGTCCTGGGCGGCGTCACGGCCGTGTCCCTGTGGGCGACCTCGAACGGCGGCGGCGGGATCTCGCGGCCGCAGGAGGTGACGATCCCGGAGGTGGCGCAGCGGCCGGTGGCCGAGGTAGTCGAGGAGCTCACCGCGCTCGGCCTGGAACCGGTGCAGGCGCCGGCGCCGCACCCGGAGATCCCCGAGGGTCACGTCATCTCGTCGGACCCGATCGCCGGCAAGCGCCTCGCGGTGGGCTCGGAGATCAACCTGGTCGTGTCCACGGGTAAGCCGATCCTGTCGGTGCCCAACGTCATGGGGATGTCGCCCGCCGACGCCCGGTTGGCGTTGGAGGAGGCCGGGTTCCAGGTCGTCCCGGAGAACGAGGCCCGGCCGTCGACGCCGGAGGACCAGGACAAGGTCGTCGACACCGATCCCGCGCCGGGCGCGCAGGTGCCCTCCGACCGGCCGGTCCGACTGACGGTGGGGTCCGGGCCCGAGCAGGTCGCGGTGCCCGGGGTGGTCGGCCAGGGCGCCGAGTCCGCCCGGGCCACGCTCGAGGCCGCGGGCTTCCGGGTGGACACGCTGCGCGTCGACGGCACCGCGCCGGAGGGTCAGGTGGTCGGCCAGTCGACGCCCGCCGGGCAGTCCCAGCTCAAGGGCGCGACGATCACGCTGCAGGTCTCGGCGGGGAACCGCTTCGAGATGCCCAACATCGTCGGCGACACCGTCGAGGAGGCGTTGGCCAAGCTCAAGCAGGCGGGCTGGCGTGGCGGCCGCGGCCAGCTCGTCGAGCTCCCGCAGAACGATCCGGACCTGTCCAGGGTCGGCCGGATCTACTCGCAGCAGCCGCCGGTGGGCGAGGCGGGCGTCAACGACCAGGTCGTGGTCCGGGTTATCCGATTCGGCCTGGTCCCCGGCCCCGGCTGACCGCCCGGCCGCGCCACCGCGCGCGGCGTGCAGCGGTCAGGCGTCGCTTCTGCACGGTTCGCCGAACCACGTCCTGGGGATACGCTGACCGAAGTGACGGCTCGCGCGATCCGGCCGCGGTCAGGCGAGGGCGGCGCCGCGGGTCCGGTCGAGCTCCGACTCCAGCCGCGTCACCAGGGTCTCGGACGGCCGCTCCCCGCACATCCCCAGCCAGTTGGCGAGCATGCGGTGTCCGCCGTCGCTCATCACCGACTCGGGGTGGAACTGCACGCCGTGGATGGGCATGTCGCGGTGCCGCATCGCCATGACCAGCCCCGACTCCGTCCACGCCGTCGGCACGAGCGTGTCCGGGATCGTCTCGGGCAGCACGGTCAGCGAGTGATAGCGCGTGGCCGTGAACGGGCTGGGGATGCCGGCGAGGACGCCGGAGTCGTCGTGTGTGACCCGGCTCGTCTTGCCGTGCATGAGCTCGGCGGCGCGGTCGACGGTCGCACCGAACGCCTCACCGATCGCCTGATGGCCCAGGCACACGCCCAGCACGGGCACGCCCGCGCGCCCACAGACCCCGATCAGCGGGATCGTGGCGCCGGCCCGGTCAGGCGTCCCGGGCCCCGGGCTGAGCAGGACGCCGTCGTACCCGCCGATGACGCGTTCCAGACCGGCCGGGTCATAGCGGCCGTCCGGGCCGGCGAGCCTTTCGTCGTCGTTCCTCCACACGTCGCACGTCGCGCCCAACTGGCCCAGGTACTGGACCAGGTTGTAGACGAAGCTGTCGTAGTTGTCGACGACGAGAATGCGCATAGACGCAGCGTACTGCGCTCGGACCGGGGAGCGTCCCCCGTGGGCTTGGTAGACTCGCCCCGACATCCCCCACCACGAGGACTGAAATGCCCAAGTCAAAGGTCCGGTCCAAGACCGAGTACACCGACGCGGCCGTCAGCCGCACCCCCGTCAAGGTCAAGGGAACCCCGACGGCGCGCTGGTACATGGTGCTCATGCTGGGTCTGATGATCGTCGGGCTGCTGTGGCTGGTCACCTACTACATCGCCGGGGAGAAGATCCCGTTCATGCGCGATCTGGAGACGTGGCAGAACTTCGCGATCGGCTTCGGTGTGGCCGTCGTCGGGCTGCTCATGACGATGAACTGGCGCTGACGGTTCTCCACAGACCCCCGCCGCGAGGCGCGCCCGCGCTTTCCACAGGCTTTTCCACAGGTCACCCCCCGCACGACGCGGGGGGTGACCTGCATTTTCTCCGAAAAGTGTCTATTTGTGCAGGTCAACAGCCCGAACGCAAGGCCGCCAACCACAGTGACCCCGCTCTTCCACACCCCTCACACACTGTGGACAACTCCCTCCACACTGGGGATAAAGCCTGTGGGACGACGACGAGGTCGACACCGCAGGTCGGGCCCGCTCCGACTCGAACGACTTTCGAACTCCACGCGTGTTATTCCTCCACAGTGTGGATAACGCCTGTGGATAAGGGAGGATGGGCGTGTGAATGGTGAGGCGGTCTCCGGAGCGGGACCCGGGGCCGTGTCGTGGTCGCCGGGCATGGTGTGGCCGGGCCTGCAGATCGCCGCGGGAGTCGTGCTGGTGGTGGTCGGACTGCAGCGTGCCGAGCCGCTCGCGCTGCTGCTCACGGGCCTGGCGGCGCTGTTCCTCATCCCGTCCGGGGCGTCGCAGTTGCTGCGGCGACCGCGGATCGAGGTCGTGGACGGGCAACTGGCGATCAAGAAACTGGGACGGGTGCTGTTCGTGCCCCGGTCCGAGGTGGTGGAGGTGCGCGCCCTCGGGTCGGCCCGGTGGGGCGTGCGGCAGCACATGATGAGGCTGGAGTACACCGACGAGCGCGGCCGCGAGCAGCTCGACGTGTTCACCCGGCTCGATCTGGGCACCGATCCGCGCGACGTCGCGGAGACGCTGACGCGGCTGGGGTTCGGCGACCGGCGCGGGGGCACGTAGCCACGGGCGGCGCGCGCGGCGCGGCCGGCGGGGCTCAGCGGAGGAAGACGAACCCCGCGGTCATGGACTCCGCCGCGTACCAGGCGGCGAGCCCGACGAGGACGACGACGACGAGGTACGCGGTCCACGACACGACCTCCCGCCCCCCGCGCCGCACACGGGCGGGCAGGCGCCGCGGCAGCACC
>NZ_JAALDU010000032.1 GCF_014145015.1 Dietzia sp. E1
CGAGCGTGGGAAACGGGACGCTCCGGGTCTCGAAGTCCGCCCCTCCGGTCCAGACGAACGCTGTCGCCGATCGGACCGCCGCCGCGCTCACGCGGACGCCGCGGCCGGAGCGTCCCGGGTGGCAAGGAGCTCGTCCGGGAAATCGCAGATCGACTCGAGCACGACCTCCACGGGAGTGTTCTCGAAGCCCTCTCGCCCGAGCGCGCCCGTGAGCACCCCCACCGCGAGGACGCCCGCGTTGACCGCCGCACGCACGTCGGCGCCGGTGTCACCCACAGCGGCGACGGCGGAGACGTCGTGGGTGCCGGTGAGCTCCATGGACCGGTGGATCAGATACGGCGCCGGACGCCCCTCGGCGACGACGTCCGCGCACACGACCGCGTCGACGGTGGCCGCCGGATCATTCAGCCCCACCGTCCAGCCGAGGCCCGCCAGGAGTGACTCCGTGACAGGCGTCGTGAACCCGGTGGTGAGGGCGACTCTCACCCCGGCCGATCGGACGCGACGGAAGAAGTCCTCGACACCCGGGATCGGCGCCGGGGGATTCTCGCGGTACGTCCTCGCGAGCTCCTCCGAGAACCGCTCGAAGGCGGAGTTGACGCGCGCCTCCGAGGCGTCGGCCCCGCCCAGCTCGAGCAGGTTCCGGATGGCCCAACGCTTCTCGATCCCGGTCCACTCCCCCAGGACCTCGTCCGAGATCTCCGCCCCGAACTCGGTCACCACATCGTGCAGCACGCGGTAGACGAGGTTGCCCTCGTTCACCGTCGTACCGGCGACGTCGCAGGACAGCAGTGTGATCATGATTTCTCCGGAGGGTCGTGGGCGGGCCGGGGCGCGAGTGTGCGACCGCGGGTGGTGGGCCCACCGTAGGTCCACCCGCCCGCGCCGCGACGACAACCAGAGGTCATCTCCATTTCGCTTCGGTGAACAGTCGGCCAGGTCATCGCACGACCCGGCGGAGGTCCGCCGCCGGTTGACAGGATCGGGACATGACGGACACTCCTCGCGCCTCCAACACCGCCACCGCCACTGCCACCGCCACCGCCGGCCTCCCCCGCCATACCGACATCCTCGTCGTGGGCGCGGGGATCCTGGGGATCGCGCACGCCGTGGAGGCCGCCCGGTCGGGGATGACGGTCAGGGTGCTCGAACGCGACGCCCGCGCCGTGGGGGCCTCCGTCCGCAACTTCGGCCACGCCTGCGTCTCCGCGCAGCCCGATGAGTTGCTCGCGACCGCGCTGGACTCCCGTGAAGGCTGGCTCGCGGCGGCGTCGGAGGCCGGGATCTGGGCGCGGGAGGCCGGCGCGGTCGTCGTGGCCCGCACCCCTGCGGAGCTCGGTCTGCTCGAGGAGTTCCGGGACCAGCGCGGAACCGAACTCGTGGAGCTGCTCGACGCCGCCGGGACCGCCGCGCGGATCGGGCAGCCCGCGGCGGACGCGGGGATCATCGGTGGCGCCTTCCTCCCCGCCGATCTGCGGGTCGACCCGCGGACCGCCGTCGGTGGCCTCACCCGATCCCTTATCTCCCGGGCGGGGGTCGAGGTGTTGTTCCGTACCGCCGTCGGCCGGATCGGCGACGGCGAGGTCGCCACCGCCCGCGGCACCTTCACCGCCGACCACGTCGTCGTGTGCACCGGTCACGACCTCGACCAGCTCCTCCCCGACCTCGCCGACACGCACCGGGTCAGACGCTGCGCGTTGAACATGGCCAGCGCGGATGCCGTCCCGGGTCTCCGCACCGAGTCGGCGCTACTCACGGGGTTCTCCATGGTGCGGTACGGGGGCTTCAGCGCGCTCCCGTCCGGGCCCGCCGTCGCCGCCGAGCTGGCCGAACGCCGTCCGGACCTCACGGGGATCGACGCCAACATCATGCTCACCACACGCCCGGACGGCACCGTGCTCCTGGGCGACAGCCACCACCGGGATCTCACCGTCGACCCGTTCCTCGACGAGGACGTGACGCGCCTCCTGCTGGACGAACTCGCCTCGATCGTGAGCCCGTCCGGCTTCCGGGTCCGCCAGCGGTGGCAGGGCGTCTACGCCTCGAGTCCCGACACCGACCTCCTCGTGGAGCGGGTCCACCCGCGGACCACGGTCGCGGTGGTGACGACCGGGATCGGGATGACCATGTCCTTCGGCGTCGCCCGCCGGGTGCTCCGGGATCTGTGAGGTCGCACGCTCACCGTCCCGGTCGGCGCTCCCTCAGCGCACGCTCGAGCGCACCCACACCGACAACGCCTCCACCGCCAGCACCACACCGAGTATCAGGAGGATGATCGTTGTGACGACATCGAACTGCACGACCCGCGAGGCGTTGAGGAGATAGAAGCCGATCCCGCCGGCGCCCACCACGCCGAGCAGTGTGGCCGAGCGGATGTTGGTGTCGAGCAGGTACATGACGTGGGCGACGAAGGACGGGGCCGCCTGCCGGATCGTGGCGGAGAAGAAGACCTGGACTCGGGTCGCCCCTCCGGCGCGCAGCGCCTCCTGCACACGGACGTCGGTCTCCTCGAGGGAGTCCGCGACGAGCTTGGACAACAGCCCGACCGCCCCGATCGCGAGGGCGAGGGTCCCCGCGACGGCGCCGAGCCCGGTGATGACCACGAAGACGATGGCGATGATGAGCTCGGGGATCCCGCGGACGAACACGATGAACACCCGCGCGGAGGTGTGGACGGCGGGGTTCGGGACCACGTTCCGGGCGGCGAGGACGCCGACGGGTACCGCGATCACGGCGCCGAGCAGTGTCGCCGACAGCGCGATCTGAACGGTGACCAGGAGCTGTCCGAGGAGCTCGGGGAGGATGTCGCCGGTCGAGGGCGGCCAGAACAACCCCGCTGTCCGCGGCAGGTCGACGATCCCGGCCCAGAACCGGTCGGCGGACAGGTCCGCACCCGCGACCGAGGCGGCGAGGATCACCACGACCGCCCCGATGGACAGGAACCGGCGGATCCGGTCGGCGGTCCACGGCGGGGTGATCCCGACCTCGCGGGGATCACGCCGCGACCCGCCACCGCGCGAGTCCTGAGACCGGCTCCGACCGGCCCGTGGGGTTCCGCTCCCGCGCATGAGCGCCCGTCGCACCGCCCCGGAGAGGAGCTCGGTCGCGATGCACAGGATCAGGACCACGAGCGCCAGCGCCATCCCGCGCTGGTAGTTCAGGGTGCGCAGCGCATCGGCGATCGCGAGCCCGATACCGCCGACACCGACATATCCCAGGAGCACGGAGGTCCGCAGGTTGATGTCGAACCGGTGGAGGGCGGTGGCGATGAGCTGGGGCATGAGCGCGGGGATCACCGTCGCGAACACCACCTGCCGGCGCGTCGCCCCGGCCGCCTGCGCTGCGTCGACGGGGCCCCGATCGAGCTCCTCGATCGCATCAGCGTAGAGCTTGCCGATCATGCCCACGGAGTGCAGTCCCATGGCGAGGATGCCGGGAAGCGCGCCGAGACCGAACAGCCGGAAGAACAGGATCGCCAGGACGAGGTCCGGCACCGCCCGGCACAGGACGATGACCGACCGCGCGGTGCCGCGCCGCCCTCGGCCACGCCCCGTCAGGGACGCGGCGGCCAGTGCCACCGGAATCGACAGCGCCACCGCGAGAGCGGTGGCCAGCACCACGATCGCCAGGGTCTCGGCGAGGAGCAGCGCCAGTTCGCCCGCCGGTGGGAAGTCCAGCGGGAACATCCGCGAGAGGAAGTCGGCCGCGTTGGAGACCGAGTCGAGGATCGAGGCCACGTTGATCCGCAGGTCGATCGTCGACCATATGGACGCGGCGAGCAGGCCGGTGAGGAACAGCCACACCGCGATCCCGTTCAGGGACGGGCGGGGGCGGGCCGGGACCGACGGGCGGGGCCCGGCGGGCAGAGCCCGGCCACGGTCCGGAGCGTCGAGTGAAGTCGTCATACGTGTCACCGGGCGCCCGTCACACCGACGCCGGACGCGCGAGGCGCACGCTCGACAGATCGGCGGCGGAGACCTGCTCGTAGATCATCAGGGCCTCACTGGCGTCGATCTGGGCCGCGCGCCGATCCATGACGACCTGCCCCGTGCGGAGTCCGACGATCCGGTCCGCGAAGGAGAGTGCCAGTTCGACCTGGTGGAGCGAGCAGATCACCGTGAGGTCCTCCTCGCGCGCGATGCGGGCGATCAGATCGATGACCTGCCCCGCGGAGCGGGGGTCCAGCGACGCCACCGGCTCGTCGGCCAGGAGGATCCTCGGCTTCTGGATAAGGGCACGCGCGATGGCCACGCGCTGCTGCTGCCCGCCGGACAACGTGTCCGCGCGCTGGTGGGCGCGGTCGGCCAGCCCGACCCGATCGAGTTGCTCGAGCGCGTCGCGTCGGACCTGCCGCGGGTAGCTCATGAGCGACAACCGCGGACCCCGGAGCGATCCCAGGCGGCCCGTGCAGACGTTCTCCAGCACCGACATGGCGCCCACCAGATTGAAATCCTGGAAGATGAAGCCGATGTCCCGTCGCGCGGCCCGCAGCTGCCGAGCGGTCGCCGTCTCCATGCTCCGGCCCAGGACCGTCACCTGCCCGCTGGTCGGCTGCTGGAGACCGTTGATGTGTCGCAGCAGCGTCGACTTGCCCGAGCCGGACAGGCCGAGCAGAACCGTGACCTCACCGGTCCGGAACTCCAGGGAGACGTTGTCCAGCCCGAGAACGTCGGGGCTGAACCTGCGGCTCACCGAGGTGAGCACGACGCTCGCGTCGGTCCCTGAACCGGCGGGGTCACGATCTGACATGGGGGTACCTTCCACTACTAGGGGTGTTGCTCGGAGGCGTCGCTCGCGGGGACACACGGTCCCGGGCAGGTTCAGCCCTGGCAGGCTTCCGCCTTGGTCACGTCGCAGATGTCGCGGATCGGGTCGTAGTCGGAGTCGTCGACCGGCAGGTAGCCCCACTCGATCTCCTCGGGCAGCTCGCAGTCCGACTCGGACTCGCAGATCCCCGCCGTCACGAGCGCCGGCTTGTTGGCCATCGTGCGCAGCGCCTCGTCGATCGTCGCCACCGTCTCCGGGTCGACGGTCTCGGTGTTCACGGCGATCGGATCCTCCGGGATCTTCTCCGACTCCCAGATCGACTTCAGGCCGGCCTGGATCTGGCCTTCGCTCTCCAGGGTGTTGAGCATCGTGTCGTGAGCGAACGCGACATCGCACTGCCCCGACTCCAGAGCGAGCAGTGAGGCGTCGTGGCCACCGGCCATGATCGGGGTGATGTCCGCGGCGGGGTCCAGACCCACGTCGAGCAGGCCCTTGGTCGGGACGAGGTATCCCGACGTCGAGGCGGGATCCACGAAGCAGACCTTTCGGTCCTTCGCGCCGGCCAGGTCGCTGATGTCCGAGTCCTCCCGGACATAGGCCAGCGAGGTGTAGGCGGGGGCCACGTCGGGGTCGCTGGTCGGGGCCGCGAGCGGATCGAGGGACACACCGGAGTCTCGGGCGATCACGTAGGAGAACGGGCCGTACGACGCGATGTCGATCTTCCCCGCTCGCTGCCCCTCGATCACAGCCGCGTAGTCGGTCGCGTTCTGGAACTCGACGGTCTTACCCGTCTCCTGCTCGATCAGCGCGACGATGTTGGCGAAATCCGAGCTCAGCGAGGCGGACGCCTCCGCCGGCACGGCCGCGAACGTGAGCACGTCGGAGTCGCCGGAGGTGGCCGCCGTCGACTCGGCGGACTCCCCGCACGCGCTGACCGCCGACACCGCCAGGAGCGCGGCGGCCGCCGCCGCCGATCGGACGATGGTGGACTTGCTGTTCATGGTGATCCTCCCGGACACGGTCGTGGCCGTTTTCCCGGCCGCGGTCGAGTCAATAACGCGAGGGACACCGGGCTCGGTCCGGAAGGTGAACTGGAGGGGAAATCTGGTGTAGGTCGAGGCGAGGTTGGCGGATGAGCGGGCCCGCCGTCGGGCACGCCGCCGCCTACGCCGCTATGCCACGGCCACGCCGGCCGGGCCCCGACCGGCCCCGCGGTACCGGGGCCGGCCCCGACCGGTCAGCGGCCGGTGAACTCGGCCTCGCGCTTCTCCAGCGTCGCGCTGATCGCCTCCATCATGTCGGCGGAGGCCAGGAAGCCGGCGTTCCACGTGGCCACGTAGCGGTTGGACTCGTAGATCGGCCCCTCGATCGCGCGATTGAGCACCTCGCGGGTGCCGCGCACCACGAGCGGCGGGTTGTTCGCGATCTCGGCGGCCGTGGCGTGTGCGGAGTCGAGGACCCCGGCGGCGTCGTCGGCGACGTGGGTGACCAGGCCGTACCGCAGCGCGGTCTCGGCGTCGATGTCGCGGCCGGTGAGTGCCAGCTCGCGGGTCAGACCCGAGCCGATGATGTAGGGCAGCCGCGCGAGGGAGCCCATGTCGGCGACGATGCCGACCTTGACCTCGCGCACCGAGTACGTCGAGTCCGCGGAACCGTGGCGGACGTCGCAGGCCGAGATGAGGTCGATCCCGCCTCCGATGCAGCGCCCCTGCACGGCCGCCACCGTCGGCGTCTTGGCGGACGCGACTGCGTCGACGGCCCGCCGCATGTTCTCCACGGAGTCGAGGATGCGCTCGTTGCGGGACGCGTCCGGCGCCTTGTCCTGCGGCAGGAACTCCATGAACTGCGGCATCATCGCCATCAGATCCAGGCCGTAGGTGAAGTTGCGGCCCTCGGCGGCGATGACAGCTGCGCGGACGTCGGGATCGGCGTCGAGCTCGGCCATGACCCGGGGCATCTCCGCCCAGAAGTCCGGGCCCATCGCGTTGTTGCGACCCGGGCCGATCAGGGTCACCTGGGCGACGTGCGGGTGCCGGGTGGCCTTCTCGACGCGGACGGACGCGTACTCACCGGCGGCGGACGAGGCGGTGGCTGAGGTGTCTGCGGTGCTCATGCGCTCAGCCTGCCAGAGGGACCCCCGCGGCGGGGCGGCCCCTCCGCCGTCCCCGGTCAGGCGCGGGAGTCGGGCATGACGAACCACAGGATCACGTAGATGAGCAGCTGCGGGCCCGGGAGCAGCAGCGAGGCCACGAACAGGACGCGCACCAACGCCGGGCCCAGGCCGAAGTAGTCGGCCAGGCCACCGCACACGCCACCGATCCAGCGGTCCTCGGATCGGGTCAGGCGCTTCGGCTGAGAGGCGGGTTCGTAGGTCATGGAGATCTCCTCGTCGTCGTCCTGTCCGGACGATCGGGGACGTGTTCCCCGGTGACCTCCACTGTCCTCCGCCCCGCCCCGCACCACATCGGGGAAAGACCCGGATTCGGACCCTGATCCCGCGCCTCGGGGTGGGGCGGCGCGGCCGGGGTGGGGCGGCGCGGCTCGCGTCAGGTGTGGAACTCGCCGCAGTCCACGGTGAGCGTCTGTCCGGTGACGGCCGACGCGGCGTCGGAGAGCAGGAACAGGACCGGGTCGACGATCTCCGCCTCGTCGGGCAGGCGACGCAGGTCCATCTTCTCCGCCGTGTGCGCGTAGACGTCCTCGACCGTGCCGCCGTACTTGGCGGCCAGACTCTCGAAATACGCCTTGAGGGTGTCCCCGTAGATGTAGCCCGGCGCGACGGTGTTGACGCGGATCCCGCGGGGCCCGAGCTCGGTGGCGAGCGAATGCCCCAGAGCGACCAGGGCGGTCTTGGCGATCTTGTAGCCGGCGTAGCGTTCGCGGGAGTGGTGGATGACGGCCGAGGCCATCATGACGACCGAGCTCGTGGCGGGGCGAGAGGCGGCACCGGGGCGAGAGGCGGCACCGCCGGTGGCGTGGGTGGCGTGGGTGGCGCCGGCGACGTGGGTGGCGTCATCGGCAGCGGCACCGGCCTCGAGGAGCGGGGTGAACTCCTGCGTCGCGCGCAGGGCGCCCAGGACGGACAGGTCGATCCCCGCGGAGATCTGAGCGTGGTCGGTGCGGACCAGCGGCTTCATGCTGGGCACCGCGAAGGCGCTGTACACGAGCCCGTGGACCGCGTCGGCGTGGCCCTCGACGGTCTCACGCAGGGCACGCACCGAGTCGGGGTCGGTGGCGTCGACGGGCGCGGCGATCGCCGTGCCGCCGGCGCGGCGCACGTCGTCATCCCGACGGACCGCGTCCGCGATGGCCTCCACCCGCGACGCCGTCCGCGCCGCGACCACCACCGACGCGCCCTGCGCCGCGGCGCGCAGAGCCAGCGTGTGACCGAAACCCGGACCCGCTCCCACGATCACGACGGTCCTGCCCTGAAGGCTCCCAGAAGTCATGCGCCTCACTTAACCAGCCCGGAGGTGACCGCGGCGGGATGTTCACCTCAGAGCGATACCATCCGCTGGTGGCCACCATCCCAGAGCAGTATCTGCGCAGCTCACACGCTGCGAACCCACGGACACTCCTCGACGTACTGGGGTCGGTGGTCGAACGGCACCCGGACGCCCCGTGCCTCGACGACGGCACCCGCGTCCTCACCTACGGCGAGGTGTGGCGGCAGATCCAGGTCTCGGCCGCGTGGATGCAGGACCAGGGCGTCGGCGCCGGTGACCGGGTCGGGATCCACATGCCCTCCGGCTCCGCCGAGCTGTACCTGGCGATCCTCAGCACCCTCGCCGCCGGCGCGGCCTACGTCCCCGTCGACGTGGACGACCCGGCCGAGCGGGCCGAGCTGGTCTTCGGCCAGGCGCGGGTCGCCGCCGTGTACACCGCCCGCGGCATGGCCGTCACCGACCCCGACCGCCCCGACGATCCCGCACGACACCGCCGACCGACCGTCGACGACGACTGCTGGATCATCTTCACCTCCGGGACCACCGGCCTGCCCAAGGGCGTGGCCGTCACGCACCGCAGCGCCGCCGCGTTCGTGGACGCCGAGTCACGGATCTTCCTGCGGGACGCGCCCCTCGGCCCGGGCGACCGCGTGCTCGCCGGCCTGTCCGTGGCCTTCGACGCCTCGTGCGAGGAGATGTGGCTGGCCTGGGCCCACGGGGCGTGCCTCGTGCCCGCGCCGCGCTCGATCGTCAAGTCCGGACTCGACCTGGGGCCGTGGCTGCGCGAGCGGCGGATCACCGTGATCTCCACGGTGCCGACGCTGGCCTCGATGTGGCCGGACTCCATGCTCACCGACGTCCGCCTGGTGATCCTGGGCGGCGAGGCGTGCCCACCGGAGCTCGCCGCGCGGCTCACCGCCGACGGCCGCGAGGTGTGGAACACCTACGGCCCCACCGAGGCCACCGTCGTGG